>DASQVJ010000637.1:0-6680 GCA_035640835.1 Bryobacteraceae bacterium | reverse complement strand
TGCCGGACGTCTTCAATCACTCCGACAATCTGCCAGGGCTCGGAATCGCGTCCCAGGTAGGCGATCTGTCCGATCGGATTCCTGCCGGGGAACTCTCTTCGAGCCAGTGACTCATTGATCACGAGCACTCGCGGCTGGTCTGCACGATCATGTTCAGTGAAACCGCGGCCTTGCTTCATTCGGATCCCGAGAACTTTGAAGTAATCCCGGCTGACGAAGCGGGCATCTTCGGCCGATGGTCCTGGAGCGGACTGTTCAGGGATAAAGGGCGTTGTTCGGAAGAACGCCCGCTGTTTCAACGCCACCATGGGCAGTTGATGTGCATAAGCCACAGCTTCTACACCGGGTGAGTTCTCCAGTGCCGCCACGACCTTTTCTGCGAATTCCTTGACCTTCGGAACCGGATATCGTGCCCCGGGGAGCGCTAGTTGGAAGGTGAGGATGTTCGAGGGGTCGTATCCAGGGTCGACTGATGTGAGCTTGAGGAAGCTTCGGATGAGCAAACCTCCTCCGACCAACAGCACCATAGCCATTGCGATTTCGGCAATCACCAGTGCGGATCTGCTACCGATTCTCCATCCCGAAAGGCGCTTCGTGAGATCGTTGCCGACACCCTCTTTCAGCGCCTGGATCTGACTGCCTGCGAGCCTGCTGAAAACCGGGATCAATCCAAACAGCAGGCCCGTGGCAATCGAGAGGAAAAGCGCAAATAATAGGACGCCTACATTGATGCGTACTTCGTCGATCCGCGGAAACGGGAGCTGATTACCTAGATCCATCCGAGATAGCGTCGATGTCAAACTCCACAAAAGGTGAACGCCGCCGTAGGCTAGTGCAACTCCTGCCGCGCCTCCGATCAATGACAGCACGATCCCTTCGGCGAGGTATTGCTGAATCAACCTTCCTCGTCCGGAACCAAGCGCAATGCGGATTGCGACTTCGCGCTGCCTCGCGACGCTCCGGGCGAGCAGAAGATTGGCAACGTTCACACAGGCGATCAGAAGAACGAAGGCGACTGCGGCCATAAGGACCAGAACCGGCCGGCGCACGGGCCCCACCATCTCGTCCTGCTCACGACTGAGCTCGAATGTTGTTGTACGGGCTTTCGGACGAAGCTCACGTAACATCGCATTCACCTCGGCTGAGGCAACTTCGGGGGAAACACCGTCGGCGAGCCGCGCCAGCACAGCGCCTCCTGCCGAAGGCGAAACAGCGATCGGGATCCAAAACTCGGCTTGTCGATTGGGAAACGCGAACTCTTCCGGCATGACGCCGATGACGGTGTAGTGTCCCGCGAAGGTCCTGTTTCCGAGCAGCAGTAGAAGGTTGTCCTCGAGAGCGACGCTTCGCCCGAGGATGCTTGCGTCGCCGCGAAAGGCCCGCTTCCACAACGAGTGGCTGAGGACGATGACGCGATCGCCTCCAGGCGCGTCTTCGCTGGTGCTGAAGACTCGGCCCAAGTGTGGCGTCGCTCCGATGGCATCCCAAATCGACGCGGAAATCCGCATGCCCTCAATCCGGGAAGCTTCCCCGTTTCCAGTCATGGTCATTACGGCGGGACCATAGATGCCGATCGTTGAAACGGACTGCATTCGCGAACGGAGCTCGGCGAGCTCTCGCACGCTGATGCCACCGGCGAAACGGCGCGGCCCACTGATGGAAGATTGTCCCGGCGGTTGATTCAACACCAAGCGGACGAGCCGATCAGCATTGCGATACGGCAGGGGCTTCAACAATAGCGCGTAAACGAAACTGAAGATCGCTGTCGTACTGCCAATGCCGATCGCCAGCGTGAGCAGGACTACGATGGAGAAGGCGGGATTCCGAGACAGTGAACGAATCGCGTAACAGAGGTCCCGGTAGGCGTTCTCGACCCACATGACGCGCTGCGATTCGTAGAACCGCTCTTCTGCACGTTTGGTGTTCCCGAAGGATCGAAGCGCGGCCGTTCGTGCGTGCTCGGGCTCGAGCCCTTCACTCATCATCCTGTCGGTTTCGGCGTCAATGTGGGCATCGATCTCCTGCCGGAAATCGTCCAATGTCCTACGCCGCCGGCGAAACATGAATCACGCCTCCTCGGGCCCCAGGACTCGGCCCACCGCCGCGGCCAGCCGCCACCACTGCTTCGTTTCCGAAACCAGGTGCTTACGTCCGGCCTTCGTCAGCGTGTAAAAACGGGCCTTGCGGTTGTTGTCGGAAACACCCCATTCGCCAGTGATCCACCCGCGTGACTCGAGCCGTTGTAGCGCGGGGTAGAGCGATCCGTGATCGACCAGCAGCGTGTCTTCCGCCTGCTGTTGAATCGCGCGGGCGATCCCTTGCCCATGGTTGGATCCGAAAACCAGCGTCCGCAGGATCAGCAGGTCCAATGTTCCCTGCAGCAGCGCGATCCGTTCCTGTTCCGACTTCGCCATTGTCGAGTGTGCCCGCTCGTCGAGAGCTTCGGGTAGAAGCTCGACACGAGTATAGGTGCACCCGGTGTCGCTGTCAAGGGCGTATGGTGTCGATGCTGTGAGCCGAGAACTTAAGGGTCGTGGTCCGCTGCTCCGCGGGACAGTTGTGCTCTCAGTGTGCTGAAGACGAGACGGAGGTCAGCTTCTGGGGATTCATGATCCAGAACATTCGGCTAACACCTTCCGCCGAAGCTTCTGCGGCCACAAGAGCCTTCACCGTTTGATCACGCCACAACAGCAGGCAGACCTGTCCGTTTGCCGCCGTCCAGGAGAGCGTTGCGCCGGGCCAGAAGCGAATGCTAAGCGCCGCAAGCATGTTGGCCACACGGGCGCGGCCGACGAGGGGATATCTGGCCGCGGGTGCGACTCCGCCTCCATCCGAAAGCGAGACTACGTCTGCTGCAAGCAGAGTCTCCAGCTCAGAGACATCGCCATTCTGTGAGGCGCTGATCAGCGCACGCAGCAGTCGTTCCTGTTCGTTCGCATTCACGGGAGCGCGACGCTCATCGGCGATCAGCTTCCGAGCCCGGCTCACCAATTGTCGTGTATTCGCTTCGCTGGTCTGAAGAATCTCCGAGATCTCGCCGTATGAGTATTCGAATGCTTCGCGCAAAACGAAGGCGGCTCGCTGAGCAGGCGGGAGCCTTTCGAGCAACCACAACACAGCGAGTGATAGAGCTTCGCCGCGTTCTGCTCCCAGATGCGGGTCAGCGCTCGTATCGACCGGTTCGGGGAGCCAAGGGCCTACGTAGACTTCTCGTTGGGAGCGCGCAGATTGAGCCACGTTGATGGCCAGACGTGTGGTGATGGTGGCTAGAAATCCAGGCGGGTCCAGGACAGTGTCATGAGCAACCGTCTGCCACCGCAGCCACACTTCCTGCACAATCTCTTCAGCTTCCGCCGCACTCCCGAGAATGCGATAGGCGATCCCGAACAGCCGTGGCCGCATGCGCGAGAACACCGAAAGTGCGTGCTCAAGCGGTGGAGGTGCATCTCCGTCCTGCGGATCCATAAAACGATCGTACTCGCTTAGCAAAGTACTTCGTTTGCGATTTCGCGCAGCGGACGCCGTTCACGACGGCTGGCGTTCCGCAGGTGAAGGTAGGCCTCCTCTTCGGACATCCGGCGAGTTTTCTGCAGGAATGCCTTGGCCCGGTTAACAAGCCTTCGGTCCTGCACTTGGCTGCGAAGGGTCTCCAGCTGCTGCTTCAGAGTTGAGGCCGAGTCCGTTCCCTCGAGGACTCGCTCAATATGCCGGTGAACCGCCTTGACCGTTTCTTGGGCTGGATCTCGCTGGGCAAGAATTTCACTCGCGCGATCAGCAATCCTCAGATCCGCGAGCTCGGCTTCAAGCCGTGCTATCTCAGCGACGATGTCGCAGGTGGCTTCGGAGTGGCGCACGCGTCGGAGAAGCGAACTCGCAACCGAGGCAAGACCACTGATGAGATCGGCTGCAAGCGCGTTAGCCTGGCTGATCTTCCACCCTGTAGTCAGGACTCCGACGAGCTGTTCATCCATGCGTAGCGGTGCCACTGCAATCCGCTGGAGTGCGTTCATGACGACCTCAGGAAAGCTGCTGACACGCCAATCAGCGGATGCGTTCGCTATGTCTTCAACCGAGCGGAGCGACCATAGCCATCGACTCGAGGCGGGGGACAGCTCAAGTTGTACGTTGTCGATGCCGTGCTCGAGATTACCGGTCCATATGATCGACTTCAGCTTGTGTGGCTCGTACGCGTACAGGCACGTAACATCCGATCCAGTGTCGCGCTCGATGGTCTGAAGAATCAGTTGCAGACTACGGCCGAACGGTGTGGAGCCGCTGATTGCGGTCCGAAAATCCAGGACGAGAGTTCTCGTTGTTTCGACTTCAACAGTCCCTGTGTTGCTCTTCATATGTTCTCCGTTTCAGTGACTGGCTTTGTTCGCGAGCGATGTGGCACGGAGAAGGCCCGACGATAAGTGACGGGGTTATCGCCGGGCCATGATACACAGTTTGGGGATTACTGGTTTCATAATGCAGAACGGGACCCGCGTGCTCATCTGCGGCTGCGGATCGGGTGTTTCAACGAATCGAACAAATCATCTGCCTTTTGCGCGCCGTCTTGCGTGTCCGTCTCAAAGAGCCAGAAGTTTTCGAACGGATGCTTGCCGGCTTCCGTCTGAAACAGGCCCTGGGATTTGGACCGTCGGAACCGGTCTGCGCAGCCAGTGCCGGAGCAGCGGACGCCATTCCGGCAACCTCGACGAGGAACTGCTTGCGGGTGGTTTTTCGATGAGTCGTTCTGCCTTTATCCATGTTGGCAAGAGCTCCAGGCCGAAGTGGGAAACACGGCGGACATCGAAACCTCAGAATAGAAGGAAAGTGGGAGACGTGTCAATAGTCTCCCTACTTATCTGATAGAGAATATGGTGAAGATGTGTTTGCTTACGGTTAGGGCGTCCTTCGGCGAGATTGCTCGCCGCAATTGGAGCGGATGATCTTATTCTCAATCGAATATTGGGAGTCTTGCTACTCCTCCCGAAGCGCCGCGGCGGGATCTACTCGGGACGCCCGAATCGCAGGCGCGCAAGCTGCGGCGATGGCGGTTGCGGCAAGCAGGCTGCACGATACCGCGAGCGATGCAGGGTCGAGAGCGCTGACTCCGAAGACCATCGATCGAACAAGACCTGCCACGAGCGCCGCTCCGCATAGCCCCAGCACGATGCCGGCGACGGATGTGAGCAGCGCTTCCCGCAACACCCGAACGCGCAGCGTTTCTCGGGGCTCGCCGAGTGCGGCGCGGATCCCGAACTCCCTCACCCGCATGCTGACCGAATAACTCACCACGCCATAGATGCCAACGGTCGCAAGCAACAGCGCGATGGTGGCAAACGTTGACAACAGAGCTACCTGGAACCGTCGCAGCGACAATTGTTCATCGATCTCCGACTCCACCGTTCTTACGCCTGACAGCATCACGGTCGGATCAAGCGAGCGTGCGATGGCCCGAATCTCCTTGCTGATCGGTGCCGCTGTTCGGACGACGACATCGCGAGGAATGTTTCCTGCCTGGCGATACCATTCGTACA
Source organism: Bryobacteraceae bacterium (assembly GCA_035640835.1). GTDB lineage: Bacteria > Acidobacteriota > Terriglobia > Bryobacterales > Bryobacteraceae > DASQVJ01. The sequence goes on along the minus strand of DASQVJ010000637.1, from coordinate 1,155 downwards.
CATGCGCAGTAGGCTCGCGATCCACTCCCTGCCTTCGCATGTTCTTTACGACGCCGATAACCGTGAGCCACTCGTCATTCTTTCCGCGCGGATCCTGGCCCTTGAATCGACGTCCGACTGGTTCCTCTCCTGGCCAGTAGCGGCGAGCCGCGCTTTCGTCAATCATTGCGACAAGCGGTGAGCCAGGCCCGTCGCTTTCGTTGAACCATCGGCCACGCAGCAGTTGCGCTCCCATCGCTTGAAAATAGGATCCGCCCACGGTCGTCCACGTGAGCGGTGTCCATGCCTCGCGAGGCTCCGGCGGTCGACCTTCGACAGCACGGAACCCGAGCGAGCGCGGAGCGAGCACTTCGAACAGATCGCTGACTGCTCCGGTTGCATTCACTTGAGGCACCATGCCAAGCCGGTCGAACAAGGTGCGGAAGTAATCCACCCGGCGTTCAACGGGCGTGGTCTCCGCGAACAGCACGCGAAACATGAGTGCATTGGAGGCGTCGAACCCGAGATCCACCGTCTGCGCGGCCATCAGGCTTCTCAGCATCACGCCCGAGCCTGCAACCAGCACGAGCGTCAATGCAAGTTCACCCGCGACAAGCACTCTCCGAAGCCGCACACTCCGCGCTCCGCTCGACGTGCCTCGATTGAGTCCGCGAAGTGCATCGATCGGATCGCGTGCTGAGAGTTGCCAAGCCGGCAGCAGGCCGAACAAGATCGCCGATCCAAACGCAGCGATCAAGGAAAACAATACGACTCCCCCGCTCAGTCCTGCCTCATCCATCCGCTCGACGTTCGCCGGCCGAAAACGGACCAGGACGTCAATTGCCATCGATCCGAGTAGCACGCCTCCCGCAGCGCCCACCGCCGCGAGCAGCAGGCTTTCGACAAACATCTCGGCTGCAATACGCGCACGGCCTGCCCCGAGTGCAATGCGCAGCGCGATCTCGCCTGCTCGTTTGGTCCCTCGTGCCAGAGTCAGGCTGGCGATATTGGCGCACGCAATCAGCAGGACAAAGCCGACTGCCGCCATCAGCAGGTACAGCGCTCTCTCGTGATGTCCAGCCAGGGGCGGGCGGAGTGGCACGGCTGCTGCTGTGGTCCCATGCTCGCCGGTGTACAGCGACCTGAGTTCCGCCTGAGCTGCCTCGCGCGTTACAC
>DASQVJ010000636.1:0-8235 GCA_035640835.1 Bryobacteraceae bacterium | reverse complement strand
CCAATGAGCGACAGCCTCTCCACAATCAGAGCGGGTTCGTCCACATTCAGGTGCACAGAGGATCTGGTAACGAACATCGGGCCCGACTCTGCATTAAGACCAAAGGGCAAGCACATTTCCAAACGAAGCATGACTGCAGATCAATGGAGATAGAGAAGGAAAGCAGCGCCTGTCGAAGGCAGGACAAGGTGATCACAACACTCTGATGTCGTGTTTTTCAGCATTCGTGTCTGATTCCCGAACGCAAAAAGACTGACGCAAGCTTGCAATCCACGACTGTGTGGAACGAGTGATCGTATAGCGAAGGAGAAGGACAGATGTCGGGCGCCTAGCTTTCTAATCCAGCCAAACCTGCATGAAGGACTACGACGGAGTGCGGACGCCGTGCCAAGCTTTGGTCGCCTGACGTGCCAAGGCGATTCAACCTACCCTCGACCGAGGAGCTCTTTGACAGCCTCGACAATCCGCCCGGGTTCAAAACCAAATTTCTTTTGGAGCTCTTTGAGCGGCGCCGAAGCTCCGAACGTCTTCATGCCGATCATTCGGCCGGACGGGCCGACGTATCGTTCCCATCCAAATGTGGAGGCTTGCTCGATCGAGACGCGGGCGGCGACCTTCGCCGGCAGCACGCTTTCACGATACTCTTTCGACTGGTCTTCGAAGATCTCCCACGAGGGCATCGAGACCACTCGCGAGCGGATACCTTCGGCGATCAGTTTCTCGTGAGCATCCACGGCCAGGCTGACTTCGCTGCCCGACGCGATAAGAATTACCTCTGGATCGCCGCCAGGTGCGTCGGCCAGAATGTATGCGCCTCGCGCCACCCCGGACGCAGCCGCGTATTTGTTACGGTCGAGCGTAGGCAAGGGCTGACGTGACAGAGCGAGCACAGCAGGCTGGTGCCGCAGTTGCACGATGTAGCGATAAGCCTCGACAACTTCATTTGCATCGGCCGGCCGGAGCGTGATCAGCCCAGGAATCGCGCGCATGGACGCAAGATGCTCCACGGGCTGGTGCGTCGGCCCGTCTTCTCCGTCCCCCATCGCCTCATGCGTGAACACCCAGACCGCCGGCAGTTCCATCAGAGACGATAGCCGAATCGCGGGTCGCGCGTAATCACTGAAGATGAAAAAGCTCGCGCCGAACGGGCGGAGCTTAGACAGAGACAGACCGTTCACGATCGCGCCCATCGCGTGCTCGCGGATGCCGAAGTGGAGGTTCTTACCGCCGGGGCTATCGGCCTGGAAATCCCCAGCGCCATCGAACGTCAGTGTAGTCTTATTCGACGGCCCAAGATCCGCCGAGCCGCCGAGGAACCAGGGAATGTTCTGCGCCAAGACGTTCAGGACTTTTCCCGAAGCGTCGCGGCCAGCGATGCCTTTCGCATCCGCAGGAAATGCCGGGAGGTTTCGATCCCATGCAGCCGGCAGTTCGCGGCGCTGCATCAAATCGATTTCCGCCGCGAGTTCCGGATACTGAGCTCGATAGGCGGCGAACATCTGTGTCCATTCCGCGCGCGCCTTTTCGCCGCGCGCGCCGATGCGTGCGTCAAAGTGCTCATACACTCCTTCGGGCACCAAAAACTCCGCGTCTTCAGGCCATCCGTAGGCACGCTTGACGAGACGGCGTTCATCGTCACCCAGAGGCTCGCCATGCGCGGCAGCCGTGTCCTGTTTGTTCGGAGAACCATAGCCAATATGGCTGTCCAGCACGATCAACGTGGGTTTGCCATTCCTGTTCCGAAACTCTTCAAGCGCGCTCTCAATTCGATTCACGTCATTCGCGTCGTGGACTCGCAAAACGTTCCAGCCATAAGCAGCGAATCGCGCTGCCACGTCTTCCGTGAATGTGATGCTGGTTTTGCCTTCGATCGTGATGTGGTTGTTGTCGTAAATCCAGCAGAGGTTATCGAGACCCAAGTGCGCGGCGAGCGATGCGGCTTCCGATGCCACGCCTTCCATGAGGCAACCGTCTCCGCAAACCGAATAAATGTTGTAGTCGAAGATCTCAAATCCAGGCCGGTTGTATCGGTGCGCAAGCCACCTCCGGGCAATAGCCATGCCGACGCTCGTCGCCACCCCTTGCCCGAGCGGCCCTGTGGTCGTCTCAACACCAGAAACCCAGTGGTACTCGGGGTGCCCAGGCGCTTTGCTGTCAAGCTGGCGAAAGCGGCGAATGTCATCGAGCGTCACCGAAGGCTGGCCCAGGTTCTCATACTCGGCGTTCACTGCCTGAACCTTCGTGAGGTGCAGCACGGACCATAGCAGCATCGATGCGTGGCCGTTCGAGAGCACGAACCGGTCCCGATTGGGCCAGATCGGATCCTTTGGATCGAACCGCATCACACGGTTCCAGATCGTGTACACCAGAGGCGCGAGCGCCATCGGCGTCCCCGGATGTCCGGACTTCGCCTGCTGCACGGCGTCGATGGAAAGCGTGCGAATCGTGTTGATGCACAGTTGATCGATTCCAATGTCGGGTGCCGTTGGAATTACTTGGGTGACACTCATCTTGGTCTCCTGCTATTGATGTACCGATTGCGCTTCGATCGAAGCGACCTTATTCAGCCTTCGGACGTGACGTTCTTCCCCGGTGAACTCCGCTGCAACGAAGGCATCCACCAGATCTCGCGCCAGAGCCGGTCCAACTACTCTGCCGCCCATACAGAGAATGTTCATATCGTCGTGCTCGACTCCCTGGTGGGCGGAGTAATGGTCCTGAACCAGCCCGGCTCGAACCCCCCGAATCTTGTTGGCACAGACTGAGGCGCCGACTCCACTGCCGCAGACCGCCACGCCGCGTTGCACCTTTCCGGCGGCAACTGCCTCCGCGAGCGGAATGACGAAGTCGGGATAGTCGTCGCCCGGATTTAAGGTATGCGCCCCCACATCAAGCACTTCATGTCCCGCTTCGCGAAGATATGCGGCCAACTCTTCCTTCAAGCTAAATCCACCGTGGTCGGTTGCGATTCCCACGCGCATTTCAGCCTCCTTTTGCGGCCCGGTCGGCGATGATCCGTGCACCCTCGCGGCGAACGCGGCCAGCGGGTATTGTTTCATCGCCATCCAGTAGTCGATTCAACATCGCGACCTTATCCTTACCGGTCACAACCCAAAGAACCTGCCGGGCGCGATTGATGATCGGATACGTCAGTGTCATCCTGCGCCTGCCTTGATAAGCCCCTGTGATCGCCACGTCCTTATCGCTGATATCCAGCACGGGATCGGCGGGGACGAGCGATGCGGTGTGGCCGTCCGGGCCAAGACCGAGGTGCACCAGGTCAAGCACGGGCGGCGATCCGGCGATCTGTCGAAGAGCTGCGGCGTACTCTGCCGCCGCCGCATTCAGGTCAGAAGACTCTACCGGCATCGCGTTGATCTGCGCATCCGCGAGCGGCGCATGATTCAGCAGGCTTTCACCTAGATGCGTGAGATTCCTGTCCGGATGTCCGGTGGGAGCCACACGCTCATCCACCTGCACGATGTGAATTGCCGGCCATGGTACATCCGCATCCGCAAGCGCTCGCAACATCACCCAGGGTGTGTGGCCGCCGCTCACGGCCATCACAAAACGGCCTCGGGCGGCGACAGCCTTCCTTGCGTGTTCGGCGATGATGTCGGCAGCTCGTTCGGCCGCGGATTCGGCGGTGTCCAAAACCTCAATGTTCAGGGTTGTGATCACGCCGCGTGAACCTCTGCAGATCTTGTCATCACCGGGTTGTTCCACGCGTCAGGTGGAACAACTCTTTGATCCACTTCGGCCGGCCCCCAGGTACCCGGCTCATACTCGTATACGGGAGTATTCGACTTCAGCACCGGATCTACGATCCGCCACGCTTCTTCGACGTAGTCCTCGCGCGCAAAGAGCGTGGCGTCCCCGGCCATTGCGTCTCGCAGCACTCGTTCGTAAGCGTCCATTTCATTCGGATGCGGACCCTCCATCGCCATAAGTTCGATCGCCTCGCCTGACATCTCCGCCTCCGGCGACTTGACCATCATGCTCTGCGCGATCTCTACATCCGGGCTTATTCGGAAGCGAAAATGATTCGGTTTTATGGAATTCGCTGGAAAGATCCTGGGTGGCCGCCGCAGCCGCAACATGAGTTCCGTGCATGTCACCGGCAAGCTCTTACCGGCGCGAATGTAAAACGGGACGCCCTGCCAGCGCCAGGAATTGATTTCCAGGCGCAAGGCCACAAATGTCTCTACTTCCGAATCGGGCGCCACACCCTTCTCCGATCGATAGCCGCGAAATTGCCCGCGAACAACATCGTTCGCGCTGAGGGGCGCAATCGCTTTCAGCACTTTGACTTTTTCGTCGCGAATGGATTCGCTGTCCGTTCGAACGGGAGGCTCCATGGTCAGGTTCGTCAAGACCTGAAGCAAATGATTCTGCACAACGTCGCGAATCGCGCCCGTCTGGTCGTAGAAAGCCCCACGGCCCTGCACCCCGAAATCTTCCGCCATCGTTATTTGCACGCTTTCTACATGCGTGCGGTTCCATAGGGGCTCCAGCAGCGAATTCGCAAAACGCGAATAGAACATGCTGTTGACGGGCCGTTTGCCGAGGTAATGGTCGATGCGAAAAATGGACTTCTCATCGAAAATCCCGAGCAGGATCGCATTCAAGGCCCGTGCTGACGTCAGATCGGTTCCGAATGGCTTCTCTACAATCACTCGAGCGCCTTTGGCGCTGCCCGATTTCCCCAGTTGCTCTACGACAAGTCCAAACAGAACTGGTGGAATCGCCAGGTAGTGTGCCGGGCGCTCGCTAGCGCCGAGTTCCCGTCGAATCGCAGTAAACGTAGCGGGATCCTGGTAGTCGCCGTCGACGTAGCGCAGCAGGCTGCACAGTTTGTCAAAAGCTGCGGGATCCACGCCACCATGTTTCTCGAGGCTGTCGTGCGCTCGGGCGCGAAACTGATCCAGATTCCAGCCTGCTTTGGCAACGCCCACAACTGGCACGTTCAGGGTGCCGCGCTTCACCATTGCCTGGAGCGATGGGAAGATCTTCTTATAAGCCAGGTCGCCCGTGGCGCCGAAAAATACAAATGCATCGGAATGCGAATCAGACATGGTGTCTCCTTCTTAAGCAGCGTGTGACTCCCCCGACTTTTCCAGGTGCCCGCCAAATTGAAAGCGCATTGCCGATAGCAGTTTGTCTTGATAGTCGGCTTCGCCGCGTGAGGTGAATCGCTGGTACAGCGCGGCGGACAACACGGGTGCCGGCACTCCTTCATCGATCGCCGCGTTGATCGTCCAGCGGCCTTCTCCCGAATCGGAGACGCGCCCGGCGAACTTGGATAGTGCGGGATCTTCCACCAGCGCGGCCGCCGTCAAATCGAGCAGCCATGACGCTACCACGCTCCCACGGCGCCACACCTCCGCGATATCAGGCAAGTTCAACTCGTATTGGTAGTGTTCCGGGTTGCGCAGCGGAGTCGTCTCTGCATCCACGGCGGCATGTTGCTTACCGACATTAGCCTCGCGCAAAACTCCGAGGCCCTCAGCGTAAGCCGACATCAGGCCGTACTCGATGCCGTTATGCACCATCTTCACGAAGTGGCCGGCGCCGTTGGGCCCGCAATGCAGGTAGCCCAGTTCCGCCGTACCGTCGATCTTGTCCCGCCCTGGAGTCCGCGGAATGTTTCCCATTCCGGGCGCCAGAGTTCTGAAGATCGGATCGAGGTGCTGGACCACCTGTGCCTCGCCGCCGATCATCATGCAGTAGCCTCTTTCCAGACCCCAGACGCCGCCGCTCGTGCCGACGTCCACATAGTGGATCCCCTTCGAAGCTAGTTCCTTTGCGCGCCGGATATCGTCGATGTAGTACGAATTGCCGCCATCGATGATGACGTCGCCGGCATCGAGCAACGGCACGAGACTGGAGACGCTCTTGTCCACGACAGCCGCCGGAACCATTAGCCACACTGCGCGCGGCGCCTTCAGTTTCTTTATCAGATCGCCCAGGTCGGTTGCTCCCACGGCCTTCTCCTGAACAAGCTCGTCCACTGCCTTCGGTGACATATCGAACACCGCACAGTCGTGGCCTCCCCTGAGAAGCCTCCGCACCATGTTGGCGCCCATTCTTCCAAGACCGATCATTCCAATTTGCATAAATTCCGGTTTCCTTTATGGGGTTATTGGTTTATGGAGGTTATTGCTTTGCGGGCGTGATTCCTTCAAACCTCTTGTCGCCGCTACAACTCGTTTGCGATCTCCGAAAACCGCGGATCCTGCTAACAGGACGTTGGCGCCGCCGCCACCGCACAACTGTGCTGTCACTGAATCGATTCCTGTGTCCACCTCCAGGTCGCAACCTGGATTGAGACGGTCGATCATGCACCGGACCGTGGAGACTTTCGGCACGGTGGTGTGCGCCGAAAATCTGACAACCGGCTCCATTGATGAAGAGCGCAATGAAGCAGGCTTTGTTGGACGGATTCTAAGAGTTCAGAGTAGGCGACCCTCAGGCAGAACTGGCCTCCCGGGTGATTTGAAGAAACTGAATATGGCGGTTTGCAGACAGAAGGGCTCGAAACGGTGGTGGTAGAAGGTCACCTGGAATGGCGAGCTGACTCGCGAGAGCACGAAGCAGACCAACAAGCGTGTTGCAGCCTCGGAGAGTTAACGTACTGTGTTCGTAAGAGGAATCAGTGGTGGGCGCGTAGGGACTCGAACCCCAGACCTCCTGCGTGTGAAGCAGGCGCTCTAACCAGCTGAGCTACGCGCCCTAAGGCGGAAACCTTCAGTCTAGCGCATGCGGCTCGAGTTACGCTAGCCCCGCAGTTCCTTCTCGATGTCCTCAATAATCGAGGCTTTCTCGGTACTTCCGAGCTCTCGTTGCATGCGACGCAGTGCGACTCCGACCACGTCGCGATGATGTAGCCGGGATCCGAATCGCTCGCTGAGTTCCAGCCAGATCTCGTGAAGCCGGCTGACGTCCTCCGGCCATAGGCGAGGTGGATGGGGACCGAGGTTCACGAAAATACTCTTCCGAGTGGGCGGTATTGCTTCGAGCGAGAAGGGATGTCGCGGCTCAGGGAGGCGCTCCCAAGCGAGACCGACGCGGCGTGCGAGCTCCTCCTGGGCCATCTTCTCTGAGACACCCGTTACGAGCTTAGAAGCCTTTAGGCGCGCGGCGGTCTGAACCATTGCGTCAAATGGATCGACGCCAGGGACAACCAGCAGATCCACCGTCTTCCCCTGTTTCTCGGCGAGCGCGACGACCTTCGTGAAGAGCTCCTTTTCGTAATCGGTGAAGAGCTGGTTCATTCCCAGGTCGTACTCACCGGCTCCGGTGGTCAACTGGCGTACGGTCATCACGACAATGTCGTGACGGCGGACATTGGTCTTTTGCAGAACGGTATCGAGGTGCTTCAGGCGGTTCGGGTCGCGAACAGCCACCAGGACGCAGCCCTCACGCGCCTGCAGCGTCTCCGTGGCGACCTCAGGGTGGATGTCGAGGTTGAACTCTTCCAGACCGTGGTTCTTCTCCTCCCGCTTCCGCGCGTTAATGCGCTCCGAGATGGTGAAGACGAGGAACAGCAACACGGTAAAGGTGACCCCATAAACGGTAGCGATCCGCTTTGAGAACAGGTTCCCGATGGCAACCATCGCCAGCAGCGAAGTGGTGAGTATCAGTCCAACAGGCCATTCGCGACCGCCGATTCGGAAGTTCAAGGGAACCTTGTATTCCTGGTCGTGCCTGTGGAAACGCAAAACGCAAACGCCAAGGGCCTTTAGAAAGAAGCTCCAGACCACACCGAAGGCGTACGCTTCACCGAGCAGGTAAACATCGCCTTTGCTCGCGATCACCGTTGCAATTTGCAGCAAGGTGATCATGTTGATCATCCGGTAGGTCGTTCCAAACCGGCGATGGGGCTTCCGGAACCAGTCGATCAGCACACCGTCTTCAGCGACCCGATTAAGGACGCCGTTTGCACCGATCATGGACGTGTTGACAGCGCCCGAAAGGATCAGCACACCGGTGACGACCACGAAAGCGTGGAACAGCAGTCTGAGGAACTCAGGGCCCGCCAAATGCATCGCCAAGCCACCCAGCAAGTTGTCCACGTACGCGCCCCGCACGGCATCGGGAATGATCATCGAGGCGAAGAGTGTGGTGACACCCGTGCAAAAGACGGCAAATACACAAACAATCGTCCCGGTAATTTGCAGATTCCTGAGCTTGGGATAGGCAATCTCGCGATACACCTGGGCGAGGGTTTCGAAC
>DASQVJ010000635.1:0-5012 GCA_035640835.1 Bryobacteraceae bacterium | reverse complement strand
TGCACATCGTTCGAGCGATAACGTGCGGGATCCGCCAGAACTCGATTGATGCGAGTCGTTCCGCAGCTTGCCAACAGCATGGCCAACGCGATCAGAACCGGCACACCAAGTGAAAATCTATTCATGTAGCAAGGCCTCCTCAGTAGCTCGTCGTTCGATGTGACGTAGGAGGTCAGCGCTCGATTACATCGCAGTTGAGTTGGAAGGTACTCCGTCTTTCGGGGCACCCACACGCGCAACCGCACTCGAGAGTTTCCGGTACGATAACCTGTCGCGGGATTCGTAAGGAATCCACTCACCGTCGCGCCAGCTTGAATGGAACCAGCGCGTCAGCAGAGCCAGATGCTCTTGTTGTTCACGTACCCCGACCTGCTGGCGCGTGAATGATTGCATCAGGTCCCGGAGCCGCTTGTCCAGTGAGATCGACTCGGCCGCATGCTGCTGGATATGCAGGTTCGCGCGCCCCTGCCAGCAGCCCGCCTCAAAGCACCAGATCACGACTTCATACGGTTGCGACGAGCGTGTGACGGCGACGCCGTTTACTTGCGATACCTCGTGAGCCAGATCGTCTCGCTGCTTGAGGACACCCTGAATCTGCTCCAGTCGCCGATGCTGTCGAGCCGCTTCTTCAAACTCCATTTCACTGCTTAGCCGATCTCTCGCCGCTTCGGTAGTAAGCAGGAGTTGCCTACCCTCGGTCGAGAGAAATTCGCGCACTCTTGCGGCTTCACTTGCGTACTCCTGGTCGGATACGGCTGCCTGGCACGGCCGCAGGCACATGTTCATCTCGCCATACATGCAGCCCGGATGGTCCGGAGTTGGCGCGAGATCCTCTTCGCAGCGCCGCATCTGAAACAGTCCCAGCATCTGATGTTCGAAGGCCTCGGCAGCCGCTTTCGTTCGGAACGGCCCATAGTACAAATCCTGGTTGGTCAGCCGCGACGTGACCGTCGTCCTCGGGAAGCGGTTCGACAGAAGCAGGCGGACATAATACGGCATCTGCAGCCGAACGAAACGAAGATAGCGAGTCGGGAAGTAGGAGCGCGCCAGCGCGAACAGCGTCAGGTCAGCTTCCAGTCGCGAACCGCAGAAGTACAGCTCGAGTTTCTGGACCACGCTACGCAGGTGCAAAAGGCGAGACGGCTGTTCGCGAGCCGCCAGCAGTCGTTTGAGACGCCGTTGAAGCTGAGTCGTCCGGGCCAGATACGGTTCACCTTCCGCGGCGTGCAGCGCGAAGATCGCCGGTACATTCGGCAGGCTTTCGAGCAGCGCATCCAATTCGTCCAGACTGGACCACACATGCTGCTCGCCCGTTGCTGCCAGCTTCCAAATAGCGTCGCCCACACAATCAAGTTAGCGCGCTGTACGGTAGTGCTCACGCGGTACTCATCTCCTCAAACAGGGGGCTTGACAACCATTTCCGCTTCTTTAAAATCGTGAAAGATATTTGTCTATGTTGACCGGTTGCGATCACGACAAAACTGAAACCCTCAACCGCATCGATGGTGTCGACTACGTTCGTTGCTTGAAGTGCGACCAGATATTCGAAGCAGAGGATTTGGAGCCCGTCTCGGTGTACGACGAGGAATAGCCCCCCACATCGTTGATTCTCGGTAAGAAGTTCAATCTTTCCGACTAAAACGGTCTCCTCAGGCAGTCGATGCAGGGCTTAAGTCTCTGTGTAATTTGACCTGGCGACCTTGGCATAATGCGTGCACCGAATGACGCAAGGAGTGTACGTGTGCTATGGGTCTACGAATCAATCCGCGCCTGATAATCGGACTGCTGATCGCGTTAGGGTCTCTGTTCACCTACTTCACCAGCCGTCAGTACAACCCGATAACGGATGAGACTCAGCACGTCGCTATCAGTCCGCGTCAGGAGATCGCGCTTGGCCTCCAGGCCGCCCCGCAAATGGCAGCGCAGCATGGAGGCATAAGTTCAGACGAACGGGCACGTGCACTCGTCGACAGGGTCGGACGCCAAGTGGTTGCTCGAAGCGCCGCCTCGAAGTCTCCGTATCGCTTCGAGTTTCACCTGCTCGCGGATCCCGAGACCATCAATGCGTTCGCGCTACCCGGTGGTCAGGTGTTCATTACGGAAGGCCTGCTGAGGCGCTTAGGTTCCGAAGGCCAACTTGCTGGCGTCCTTGGACACGAAGTGGGACATGTCGTGGCGCGGCACTCCGCCGAGCACATGGCTAAGCAGCGCCTGACCGAAGGTCTGACCGGCGCCGCGGTGCTGGCCACGTACGATCCGTCCGACCCGCGAACAATGCGCAACGCTGCTGTCGCCGCGTTAATCGCCAATATGGTGAACATGAAGTTTGGTCGCGACGATGAGATCGAGGCCGATCGCCTGGGGGTCAAGTTCATGGCTGAGGGCGGCTACGACCCGCGAGCGATGATCGGCGTAATGGAGGTGCTGGCCAAGGCGACCGGTGGCAACCGGCAGCCCGAATTCTTCAGCACGCATCCCAATCCCGAGCGCCGAATGGAGCGCATCCAGGAAGCAATCCGCAGGGAGTTCCCGCAAGGCGTTCCCTCGGGCTTGAAGAGCTAAGCGCCCATGGGATCCTAACTTTGATGAATCGTTCGTGGAAGAGCTCCGAGCCACTTCGTATCGTGGCAATCGGAGGTGGAACTGGACTGTCCACACTCCTTCACGGTTTGAAGTTAGTCAAGAAGCAGCCGAATCCGCCCGTCGAAATCGAGATCACGGCCGTGGTTACCGTAACGGATGATGGCGGTAGCTCGGGCAGGCTCCGCCGTGAATTCGATCTCGTCGCGCCTGGCGACATTCGAAACTGCATGGTGGCCCTCTCAGAGGATGAGGCGCTGCTGTCCCACCTCTTTCAATACCGCTTCGTAGCAGGTCGCGGTTTAAAGGGACACAGCTTCGGCAATCTTTTCCTGACCGTCCTGACGCAGATCACGGGCGACTTCTCGAAGGCCGTCAAGCTGTCGTCCGAGATCCTCGCGAGCTGCGGCCACATCTATCCATCCACGGCAGAGAACGTTGTGCTCGAGGCCGAGTTGGAGGACGGCCGTATTGTGATCGGCGAGACCAAGATCAGCAAGAGCAGGCATAAAATCCGGCGTCTCCGGCTGCGACCCGAGGTCTGCGAACCGCTTCCTGACGCCCTGAAGGCGATCGAGGAAGCCGATGTCATCACGCTCGGCCCGGGCTCTCTCTTCACCAGCATTGTGCCGAACCTGCTCGTGAAGGGTATACCCGACGCCATCCGTCGCTCGCGTGCTCTCAAGGCATACTTCGTAAACCTCATGTGGCAGCCGGGTGAAACAATCGGCTTTGCTGCATCCGATCACATACGAGCCGTTCACGATCACGCCGGCGCTCCGCTCGTTGACTTCGCCGTCGTCAACACCCGCCGTATCACAGCTCCGGTAAAACGCCGCTATGCGGCCCAGCGAGCACTGCCTGTCGAAAACGATTTCGACCAGCTAGAAGCTCTCGGGGTTCGTCCCATAGGTGTCGACCTCGCATCCGGGACATCGGTCGCTCGTCACGATCCCTACGCCACCGCCGAAATTGCGATCCGCCTGGCTGGGGAGGGGCGCCGTCGAAAACGCGTGATGGCAAAACGCGCTGCCGAAGGCGATTGAATCCGCCGCTTACACTGATACTGATGAACGACAAGCTCACGGTCGTGATACTGGCCGCAGGTCTCGGGACGCGCATGAAGTCGCGGAAAGCGAAGGTGCTTCACGAAGCGGGTGGATTGCCGCTTGTGGAACACGTGGTCTTATCGGCTCTAGCGCTCGCGCCGGCGGATCGAGTGGTCGTGGTGGTGGGGCACCAGGCCGAGCAGGTCGAAGCTCAGCTTTCTCATTACAACGTTCGCTTCGTCCGGCAGACCGATCAGCGCGGTACCGGTCACGCACTGAGCGTTTGCCGAGACGCTGTGCCCGACCATGAAGGTCAGCTTGTCGTCCTCTATGGCGATTGCCCTTTGCTCCAGCAAAGCACTCTTGAAACGCTGCTTCAAACCCACGCGGCGCAGCGTGTAGCGGCCACCGTAATCACGACGGAGCTCGACGATCCCACAGGATACGGGCGCATGATCGTTGACCAGAACCGCAACGTGCAAGCAATCGTCGAGCACAAAGTCGCGACTCCGGAGCAGCGAGCCGTGCGCGAGATCAACTCGGGCATCTACAGCTTCGAAGCTCCCCTGCTCTGGAAGCACCTGCCCGAGATTGAGCCCAACCCAATCTCCGGCGAATACTACCTCACGGACATCGTCGAAATCCTCAACCGGGCAGGACACCGCGTCCATGCCCTGCTCCACCGCGATGCGAGCGAGTTGTTAGGCATCAACACGCGCGTCGAGCTTGCCGAGGTGGACCGAATTTTTCGCCAGCGCAAGGTGCGCGAATTGATGCTCGAAGGAGTCACCATCCAGCGGCCCGAGACCGTAACCATCGATCGCTCCGTACGCATCGGCATGGACACGATCATCGAGCCTTTCGTACGCATCCTCGGCTCGACCCATGTCGGCGAGAACTGCCGCATCGGAGCCGGAGCGATTTTGGAGGACGCCGAGATTGCCGATCAGGTCGACATCGCGCCCTACACGATCGTGCGGACGTCATCCATCGGTGAGCGGGCATCCATCGGGCCGTTCGCCCGGCTCCGGCAGAACAACATGGTGGGCGCGGGCGCTCACATCGGCAACTTCGTCGAGCTCAAGAACACGCATTTCGGTGAGGGTGTGAAGGCGGGCCATCTGGCGTATCTGGGTGACGCGGAGATCGGGCCGGGGACGAACGTCGGCGCCGGCACCATCACCTGCAATTACGACGGTGTGAAGAAGCACAAGACCAAGGTTGGATCATCAGCCTTCCTCGGCAGCAACTCGACACTGGTAGCTCCTATCTCGATCGGAGACGGCGCTTACGTCGGTGCCGCGTCTGTCGTAACGGACGACGTCCCAGCGGATGCACTCGCCCTCGGCCGGGCTCGCCAGGTCGTTAAAGAGGGATGGGCTG
>DASQVJ010000634.1:0-15550 GCA_035640835.1 Bryobacteraceae bacterium | reverse complement strand
ATCCGACCGATGTGCTGTAGAGTCCTCCCATCCTCGGGCGGTTCGCTTGCTCCGCTGAACGTGAAGCTGCTGAACTGGCCCTAAGCGAACTCAACAAAACACACAGTAAGAGCTGCTCACGAATCGCGTCGCGCTGCGTTCCAGCAAGCTGGCGTGAGTGGTACGTCATATGCGAAGACTTCTTGAACACCTTTGCGACTGGCCGATTCCTGTGCATCACTTCGCTAATTCAGCCGCAAGTAGGCGAATGCTTTCTGGCATTTCGAGATCCTTGCTGCAAATCCTGTCCCGATCCAACCATAGGCGCTCGAAGATGTCTACATCCGCTTCGGCCAATGCCAAGGGACGATTCTGTCCCTTATGCGTCTCCACGACGCGCTGCCAGTCATTAAGAAACTTCGTACGGGTCGAACAAGCTCGCAATGCGCTCAGAAGATTCAAAACCAATTCATGTGCGCGGCGGTGCCTTTCCTTCGGAGATAAGCGTCTCAGTGTCGGATCCAAGTCATTCACTTCAGTCGCCACAGCGAACTCTCGCGAAGCTTCGGGATCTCTGAGTCCGGCGTCCAAGGCCCGACGCAACGTGCGCTCTGCGGCTAAATACTTTCCAGTACCAAACTCCGCCCGCCCAAGTCCGGCGAGGAGTTCCGGGTCATCAGGCTTCGATTGCAAAAGGGTCCGATACAGCGAATCGGCACGGTTCCACTGCCCGGCAGCCAGCTGAAGCCGTGCCAGGTGAGCTTCCTGCGCAGGATCCCCCGGTCTGGATTCCAATAAAACGACCTCCGAGGCAAGCTGCTCGCGCGCATTGTGTCTCGCAAGCAGATCCGCAAGCTCAAACCGAAGAGAGCGAAGATCCGGCGAGCCCGGCCACTCACCGTACAGAGCTCGATGATAATACCAGGCAGCATTCTGCCAATCGCCCTCTCGAGCCAAGATCCGTGCAAGTTCGGCGTTTGCAGGCCCATACGCGGGATAGCGACTCAATAACCGCTCGAGACTCGCTCGGCTTTCGTTGAGCCGGCCCGCATCCGCGAGGGCTTTTGAGAATGCTAGCTGATACTCCGCATTCGCAGGGCTCTCGGTGAGTGCAGAGCGAAACAGCTGCAACGCCTCGTGTGTCTTGCCTTGTTGCTTCACAACCAGAGCCTTCTCGAACAGACGCGTACCGATCTGTGATTTATAGGCGTTCACCTGGCGAACTAAGTAGAGGTCGAATACGGCTGCTACGGCGATTAGTGCCAGCACCGACCCCAGAGCAAAAACAACTCTCTGTCCATCCAAGGTTCTTACCGGACCTTTATAGGTCTCCAGGTGCGTGACTCCGCCACGGTCCATAATTCCAGCCTAAAGCTTCGACTCAGGCTTCTGAGCCATCGCATGAATCGGGGACGAGGGGCATCGGGCAGAAGCTCTAGGGGGCAACCTGCGATAGTGAAATTGAGATGCGCAAGTTGATCGCGCGCCTGTCTCGGGTGCGATTCCCTGAAGATCAGGTCTACCTCGCCCTCACCCTGATCATCGGAGCCTTGGTTGGCCTCGTGGTAGTAGCTTTCATTCTGCTGTCCGAGCAAATCGGCTCGCGAATGTACCCACTCGAGGGAGCCGCCTGGCGACGGCTTGTCATCCCGGTTGTGGGCGCACTCGTGACGGGTTACTTGCTTGCTCGATATTTCCCGGCCGCACGAGGCAGCGGCATCCCTCAGACCAAAGTCGCCATGCTGCTGGAGGGCGGGTACATAAGTACGTGGACAGTCGTGGGCAGATTTATCTGTTCGTCAGCTGCACTCGCGAGCGGAATTGCCCTCGGACGTGAAGGTCCGTCCGTACAAGTCGGCAGCGGCATCGCTTCAATCATCGGAAGGAGGATTGGTTTAGGTCGAGCCAGGGTCCGCGCCCTGATTCCCGTTGGAGCCGCGGCAGCGGTCTCGGCTGCATTCAACACGCCGATATCGGGTGTTCTGTTCGCGTTGGAAGAGGTCATGGGAGATCTTCATGCTCCGGTGCTGGGATCCGCCGTCATTGCTTCGGGCACTGCGTGGGTCGTGCTGCATTCGCTTCTCGGGAGTGAGCCGCTTTTTCACGTTCCCGAATATCAGCTTCTCCATCCTATTGAGTTCGCGATTTATGCCATTCTCGGCGTGGTTGGGGGATTCGGCTCGCTAGCCTTCGTCAAGCTGACCCTCCTGATGCGCTCGCGATTCTTGAAACTGCCCGGTTCTACCCGTTGGATGCACCCGGCTGCAGGTGGACTGGTGGTGGGAGTGCTCGCGCTTTGGGTGCCTCAGGTGCTGGGCGTTGGCTATGACTTCGTCAGTCAGGTGCTCAATGAAGAGGTTTCGGTCAAGTTCGTACTTACTCTGTTCGTGCTCAAACTGATTGCCAGTTCTTCTTGCTACGCTTCGGGTAATTCCGGAGGCATCTTTGGTCCGAGCCTCTTCTTCGGGGCGATGTTGGGAGCAGGAGTTGGCAGCGTCGCTCACGCGCTTCTTCCGATGCATATTGCGAGCCCAGGTGCCTACGCCCTCGTTGGCATGGGCGCCACGTTTGCCGGGATCATCCGTGTGCCGCTGACCTCTGTGTTCATGATCTTCGAGCTGACCCGCGATTACGCGATCGTTGTCCCGCTCATGATCGCGAATCTTGTGAGCCTGGCCATCTCTCGCAAGTTTCAAAGAGTGCCGATCTACGAAGCACTCACGTTACAGGATGGCATCCATCTTCCTCGTCCCGCGCGCGAGTGGGAAGAGTCCGGACTGTACGTTTCGGAAGTGATGCGATCGGACGTGCCCGTGCTACCAGCCGCCACGCCTGTTAAAGAGCTTCCGCCTGCGATTCCTGGGTTCGTAGTCGTTTCTGAGGACGGCGTTGCCGCTGCGTTCAGCTCCAAGGACGCTCGTGTCCTGCGGACGAAGGAGCGGAACGGCGATGCACCGATCGGTGAGTTAATGGACAAGGACATCACCTATCCGCATGTGCATCCCGATCAGGCGTTGGAGGAGGCACTCGAGCGACTGGAAGATGCAGAGGTCGATGTGATCGCTGTCTTGGATCGCGCCGACACTCAAAATATTCTAGGCATTGCAATGATCGATGATGTTCGACGCCGTTTCTTAAGCGCGACGGGTGCCTAGGGGCTCCTTAGCCACGTCCTCTCGACGACGGATTCTCCATTCAGATTGGCGGAATGCTCCAGCACCCGTCGCGCAAACTCGCCGACCGCACGTACGCCTTCGCCGTAACGCAGATTCGGGTTCGCAGGACCGCCGTTATAGGCTGAAACAGCCAGGATGGACGGCTGGAACGCCTCTTCTGATTACACTCAACGTGAGCTGAATGAGTCGAACTCCCCAAGACGCCACCGGCTCTGTAGGTTGTCGGAATTGATGATATCTGCACAGCGCCGGAGCTTCGAAATCTGCGCTCGTTTGCTTTTCTTCGCGCTTGTGCGAAATCGCACGCCTAAATGCAGACTGCCGCCCTACGATCGACCTATGAACGGAAACAATTCTGTCGGAGTCAAAGGCGTGCTCACCGCAGCCACCCTGTTCCTGAGTCGACGACCGATGAGTTTTACGACGCTATGCAGCATCGTTCTTCTCTGCCTCATGGTCACAGCCTCGAGTCTCGCCGATGACGAGAACGAGCCGCCGCCCGGCGTTCAGAAGAGGAGCAGAGAGGCAATCGCAAAGTTTTGGACCATCTATCATGGCAACGACTACGGCGCGATCCCCCAGGTACAAGAGCAGCTTGGGGCAGCGATCCAGCATGACGCCAACAATGCCACGCTTCACGCGTTGCTGGGCGCTACTTACTTCTGGCACGTGGGAGAGTCCGCGCGCGACCCCAAGCAGGACCAGAGAGTGCTGGCACAGGATATGCCCACTGCGGTTGGGTTCTTCCAAAGGGCCCTCGATCTTGACTATAGCGGCGCGCGCCCGATCGGCTCCCTGACCGACGACCATCTGCCCGGATATCTCGGCATCACAAGTGTCCACGCCGGCCAGCAACGCAACGATCCGGCCTTGATCGCGAGAGGCGACGAAGTGCTCGATTACGCTGTGTATCAGTTCCCTGAGTTCAACAACTTTAACCGTTGGGCCGCTCATAACTCGGATCCAAAAGACAGTGAGGCTTACAGAAAGGCGCTTGACTCGTTGTGGCAGGCGATCGATACGTGTGTCGGAGGACAGATCGATCGCTTGCATCCGGACATGAGGCCTTATCTCCATCTCCAGACATCAGTCGGCCGGAAGAAGGCTTGCTGGTCCCAAGGCGATCTTGCTCCGCACAGCTTTGAAGGTTTCATGCTCAACCTGGGAAATGGGCTAGTCAAGGCTGGTCAGATCGAAGCCGCAAGAACTGTCTTTGCGAACGCGCGATACGCCGCTGGCTATGAAACGTGGCCGTATCGGTACGAACTCGAAAGGGTAGCGTCATCCGACCTCTTCGCGCGAGCAGCATTGTACGCCGATCCCGATCCGCGGAACGATCCTCCGTTCGGCGTCCCGAACCGCGGCTGTGTGTACTGCCACGCAAAAGTGGCAGAGCCCCCTCCGAGTACCGGCCGCTAAGAATGGCGCCGCTGGCGGCGAATGGACCCGTACCGTGCCTCGGTTGGTATCTGTGCAAAAGCGCATCGGGGATTCCACACACGATGCAACGAGGGTCCCCTTCGCACCACTGAGCACAAACTGAGCCCTCCTCATCCGTTTGGAGGATGTCTTTCCTCGCCCGAGATCGTACGCTCTCCAGGAGAGCATGCGACGAATCCACACACTCGTCATCGCCATCTTGTTCGCCACAGGTCCCAACGCGCTCGCACAGTCGGAGGCGGGTTCTGCCGTGCTCAGCGGAACCGTCTACGACACAACCCGTGCCGTCGTGTCAGGCTCGCGAGTCACCATCACCAACTCAGCCACTGGCTTGAGACGCGAGCTCCAAACCACCGCTGCCGGCTTCTACACCGCGGTCCGCCTTCCCGCCGGAGTGTACACAGTAACTGCTGAGAAGCCCGGTTTTCGCGCAGCCGCGTTCAACGACATTCGGCTCACCGTTGGAGCTTCCGCGACCCTCGACATCGTTCTCGAAACCGGTGCCACCGCCGAGTCCGTGACGGTCACGGGGGAGGCGCCGTTGGTCGAATCGACCCGATCCTCCGTCAGCACCACCGTCGACACACGAGCGATTCGCGATCTTCCCATCAACGGCCGAAATTTTCTCGAGTTCACAACGCTTGCTCCCGGCGTGGTGCGAGACCCTCGCATCGGCGACCTGTCCTTCGCTGGTCAACGCGGACCCGCCAATAGCTTGCTCATCGATGGCATGGACGCCAACAGTGCTTACTGGGGCCAGTCCGTTGGCCGCGCCGGCTTTCGGAATCCATATTCGTTCTCGCAAGACTCCGTCGCCGAGTTCCAGGTGCTCACGAATTCATTCGCTCCGGAGATTGGTCGCGCTACCGGAGGAGTCGTGAACGTGATCACGAAATCCGGAACCAACGAACTGCACGGCGCAGCCTTCTGGTTCTTCCGCGATCGCGTTCTCAACGCCAACAACTTCTTCAACAACCGGGCCGGTATTGCGCGCCAGCCGTATCACTACAACCAGTTCGGTGGAAACGTCGGAGGCCCAGTGATGCGGAATCGCTTGTTCTTCTTCGCCAACTACGACGGCCAGCGGAACACCTCTCCCAACGCGGTTTACGTGCCGGTTGCTGTTCCTAGCGACGAGGCTTCCCAACGGGCACTGGCGGAGATCGCTCCAAAGCTCGCGCCCTACACCACTGGTGCGAACAACAACATCACGACACTCAAAGCGGACTGGATCGCGAACTCAGCAAACAACGTATCGGTCCGCTACAACCTGCACCGGTTTCTGGGCAAGAACGCCGAGTCTCCTGGCCCACAATCGGCCTTCGATCATACCGGCGACACGGTTCTCGATACCGACAGCGTTACCGTCGGACACACAGCGGTGCTCAACCCATCGCTCGTACTCGACAGCCGCTTTCTGTTTTTGCGGGAGCACAACCCAAGCACCGCATCAGGCGACGGGCCCGAGGTTGTCATCAGGCAAGGCGGAATCACTGCTTTCAGCTTCGGACGCGGGAACTTCCTCCCCCGATACACCGAGCAAAACAAGTACGGATTCGTTCAGACGCTTACTGCGGTCACCGGCGAGCACACTCTGAAGTTCGGCTACGATCTCAAGTTCGAACGGGCCACCAATCTCGCCACGAATTTGTTCTATGGCCAGTACACGTTCAACAGCTTCGCCGACTTCGCGAATCGCCGGCCAGCCAGTTACGCCCAGGCACTTCCCGGCACGGGCACCAGCGGCGGTCTCACGTATCCCGACCGAAATGAGTTCGCCTTCTTCGCGCAGGACTCCTGGCGAGCCACATCGCGACTGACTCTCAACTACGGTCTCCGTTACGACCTGTTTCTGTATCGTGGCAACGACGTTCGAAACTCCGATCCAGCACTTGCGGCCCTGAGGCTGCAAACCGGCATTATGCCCGAAGACTACGGCAACATCGCCGGGCGCTTCGGGTTCGGCTACCGCTTGGACCGGGCTGGTCGCATCGCCGTACGTGGCGGCATCGGGACCTTCTATGGCAGCCTCGCCGGACTGGTCAATCGCACTGTGCAGGCGCAGAACGGTCTGAACGTCCAAACCTTCACGCTGCTCGGAGCTGCGATTCCGCCATACCCTTCGGTTCTCGCTTCGACACCAACATCCGGCGCTCCTGCACCCGACATCTATGTCATGGACCCCGGTTTCAAGTCGCCGCGAACGCATCAATGGAATCTGAACCTCGAGTTCACTCCGGCTTCTGGTTACGCGATCACGCTCGGATACCTCGGCGTTCGAGGCAACAACCTGACACGTATTCGCGACGTCAATCAATATCCCACCGAGATCGTGAACGCCCAACTCTCTGACGGAGCGCCTCTCACCTTTTGGCGTCGACCCGGAACGGCCGCGCCCCAGCGCCCCTACGCAACCTTCGGTCGCATCAGCCTGATCGAGAGTGCCGCCGACTCTACCTATCACGCCGGTTTTGTTCAACTCGCGAAACGCTATGCACAACGATTCCAGGTGCTCGCGAGTTACACGTGGTCCAAGGTCATCGACACTGCGCCATACGGAACCGCCTTTATCCCGAACAGCGCCGCCGAGGATCCGAATCTCGTGATGGACACACTGAATCCAAACGCAGACCGCGGAGTTGGAGACGCTCACATCCCTCACCGCTTTGTCGCGTCCGCTGTGTGGGACGTTGCTTGGGGCATCCAGTTCTCGACCATCACGCAGTTGCAATCGGGACGTGTATTTAGCGCTCGCAGCAACGTCGACCTCAACAACGACGGCAACCGCTTCACGGATCGCTCCCCGGGATACGGTCGCAACACTCTGTCCGCGCCCGCCACCTACAACGTCGACGTTCGAATTTCAAAAGGCGTCCGTCTGTGGATGGAGAGCCTCGAATTACGTCTCATGGGTGAAGCATTCAATGTGTTCAACCGCGCGAACTTCACCGCCATCGCGCAAACGCCTCTCAACTACAACGCGACGACTCGGGTCTTCGCGCCGAATGCGACCTTCCTCTCGCCCACAGCATCGGCCGATGCACGCATCTTGCAGCTGGCCGCTCGAATCAGCTTTTGAACCTTATGGATCGCCGACAATTTCTTCTGACAGCCGCGGCCACTCCAGCCTTAGCCGCTGCTGCACCGGGTGACTTCACCTTCGTCCATCTCACGGACACACACATCCAGCCCGAGCAGCGCGCGGCCGAAGGCTGCCGTGCCTGCTTCCGACAAGTTAACGCTGTCAAACCCGAGTTCATTTTGATTGGTGGAGACCTCGTGTTCGACGCGGCCGATGTTCCACCTCAACGCGCCAAAGTCGTGTACGACCTGTATCGCGAATCCGTGAAACTGATCGAGGCACCCACGCACGCAGTGATCGGCAATCACGACGTGTTCTGCGTAACCACGAAGAGTGGCGGAACCCCCGATACTCCTGGCTATGGCAAGCGTATGTTCGAGGATCATGTCGGCAAACGCTATTACAGCTTCACGCACAAAGGCTGGCAGTTCCTCGCGCTCGACTCCATCCATCTGACATCAAACGACCGCTTCATCGGGCGCATCGATGATGACCAACTCACCTGGCTCAAGAACACGCTCGCGGCCGTCGATAGGACGACACCTCTCGTTGTCCTGACCCATATCCCGCTCGTCACCGGCTTTCTGCACTTCGCCTCCAGTCCGGCAACCCCGGACATGCTGGTCGTGACCAACGCACGCGAGGTGCTGAACCTTCTCTGGCCCTACAACCTGAAGGCGGTTCTACAAGGCCACACCCACGTCCGAGAGACCGTACTGTACAACGGTTGCCAGTTCATCACCTCCGGTGCGGTTTGTGGAAACTGGTGGCGAGGACCCAGACTCGGACACCCCGAGGGCTTCGGCGTCCTGACGGCGAGGAACGGCGAGCTGGCTTGGCGATATCAGGAATACGGTTTTAAGGCAGCCGTGTAATCTGGATGCAACTCGCGGGTGTTAGCCTTTGAAACACCTGCATGTTGGATCCGAAGCTCGACGCGATCCTCCACAGCATCTACGATGCTGCCGCTAGCCCAGAGGTGTGGTTCAGCACACTCAAGGCAATCGCCGAGGACACGGATGCGGCCATGACCTCGATCATCGAGCACAATCCCCGCACTGGCCGCGATCTCGTACCGTATTCTTTCGGCCTCGATGACTCATACCGCGTGAGCTACGAATCGTACTATTGCCGCCGCAACATCTACCTCGAGCGGGGAAGGTCCCACATCAAGCTTTACCGGGCAGTCAATCACGAGGCCTACTGCAGTAATTCGGAGCTTCTCGCTTCCGAGTATTACAACGACTTTCAGCGCCGCATCGGTCTTATGCAAGTCACAGCAGGTGCGGTTATGGCCAATCGCGATCGCGTAATCATCTTCAGCGCGAGCCGTCCGCCGGGCAGGGAACCGTTCTCCTCCACAGAGCTAGAGCGCGTCCAGTTCCTTCTTCCTCACATCGGGCGCAGCCTGCGACTCTCCGGTCGATTGCAGTCAAACGGGTCGCCTCCAGCGTCTCCGTTGGTCCGCCATCCTTCACTGACCAAAACCGAAGCCCGCGTCGCCGAATTGCTTGTCGCAGGCCACTCCGTATCCGAGATCTGTGACGAGCTCTCGATTCGCACTACCACGGCCCGCACTCACCTGCGTCATCTCTTCGAAAAGACCGACACCCGCCGCCAATCCGAGCTCGTTGCCGCTCTCCTGCGTACTCCTCGATAAACTCGCTAAGGATGAAATCAATCTCGAGATCCGCGTACATCGCCGTGCTCCTCTGCGGGGCTGCATTCGGTTTTCAGCTACAGAACAATTCATTAAATCAAGAGCGAGAAAAGGAGATTTACAAGATCTATTCCTTGCTCATGACCAACCCCCCGACAAGCCATGGTCCCGACGACAACGCTCGCTACCTGATCGCCGAGACCACGAGCATGCCAGTCCATCAACAGCCATGCGTGGATCCTCCAAAGGAGCGTCGAGCCCAATTCCTGGAAGCCGTGGCAGAGTTCGAGTTAAAAAGATCCACACCGAGAAAATTGAAGCGCGAACTCTCGCTTCAAAAGCCTTATGACCTCGTGAGTAGTGAGGAGGCAAAGGCATTCGCGAAGGCACGCTCAGTACCGAGCCCTCATGCACAAGCTCCCGACCCTCGATTCAAGGGCGTGTCGGATATCTTCACCCTTGGAGATGTCTACTTCAGTAAAGACGGTAAGCTCGCACTTACGTCGCTGTCGACGTGGTGCGGAGGCTTATGCGGGCTATTCGACTGGAAGGTGTTCGAAAAGCTCCCAACCGGAGACTGGAAGCTGCGTCCCTCCTGGGTGACCTGCTTCACGGTGGCCCAGCGCCACTGAGGTCAGCGCATTTCACTCCGCAGTTGCTCGCTTGTTGAGTCCGTGACCACCGATGGGCTCCGTCACATGATGGTTATCGAACGAAGCGATCAGCGGACGTCCCTTCTTGATGGCGTCTTTCACAGCGGGAATACTCAGTGATGCCTTGTGGAGCTCCTCGCTCTCCCAAACCTCGGTGACCCAGAGAGCATCCGGATCCTTTGGATCGTTCGCAACGATATAGCTCAGACAACCAGGCATCGGCCCGACATCATCCGTTAAAATCGTCGCAAGCTCATCGCGCTTGCCCGCAGTTGCCTTGATCCTTCCGATCAACCCGTACATTCTCCCCCTCCCTTGTCCCGCAACATTCACAAGCAACGTCGCACATGCCCCAACGCCCACAACCATCCGCCGCGTCATTGCCACGCCACCAGTTTACCGATGCCGCGCGCCGCTCCGCCCTGAAAAGGTTTGCAAATCCCGCTATTTCCCAATAATTTCCGCCGCGATCCCCCGCACAATGCCAAGCGCGGGTCTTACGAAGTAAAGCCCAACCGCCAGCGACATCGCCGCAAATGGAAACGCATTCACGATCGGCCGCCCGAGCACCACGAGCATCGCCAGAGCCATTAACAGCGGCGACACCGGCCTTGAAAAACCATACGGATCCACCAAATGCGACGGAGCCGTCAACAGCGCCGCCAACACGATGAAGCACCCCACAGCGACACGCCCTCCGACCGTCGGGATACGCGGCACCTCGCGAACTCCCATGACCAAAGCCACCAACAGCCCGAGCAACGCCACCACATCGGTCACTCGCAGCAGGTTCTGAGTTAACGCATCCTGAGCCGTTCGCAATACGAACAGGCGCTGCACAATGCCGATCACAGGCCAACTGAAGATGCTGTGCGCCCCACTGGGCGGCGTCGACCTGTCTACGACCAGCCACCACGCGACCGCGGGAAGCGCGCAGGCTGCGGCCGACAGAGCCCGCCAGTATTGCCGCCGCCATGCGAAATGCACCGCCGCCGCAAAAGGCAACGCCGCCCCGGTGTCCCGAACGAGCGGAGCTGCTACACAGATCAGCAGCAGCGGCAAGAACCGTTCCTCCTCCAAATACAGCAGGAAGCCGACAAACAGTGCCAGTAACGGCCCATCGAGCAGCGTCCGATCGAAGGAGGCCAGGGTCGCCGGCGCCACTAAAAACAACAAGCCCCACCATACTGGTTTCCCGTGAATCGCGAAGTAACGAGCCGTCCAATAGACGCCCAGTCCCGTGAACAGCACGACCAACCCAATCAACGCCGCATCTGGATATCCCGTCGCGTGCGCCGCCGCCGGAAGGAGAATCCGCCGGTATCTCAGCCGCGCATCGTCGATGTAGCGTGCATACGGGCCGGCCGGCGAGGGATCGTGCGCCATGTATCGATAGAACTGGCCGTCATAGCCGTGCGACCCCGGAAACAGATACGTTCCAGCCGCCAGGTCAGGAGGCAGCCGTTGCACCCCGCCCGTGCAGAACAGAGCCGTCCAGTTGCCGCCGTAATTGAAGCGAACTGTTAATGTTTGCCAGAGCAGAACACACAGCACTGCGGCCAGTGCGAGCGCCACACAGTACGGCGCTCTTTTGTTTGCATTCATGTTGTGGATACGTCACCTGTGCTGGGTCAGCAGTAGGATCATTCATAAGTCTACGGTGGCCGCGACCACGTCCTGCTCTTTACAGCAGCGACTGCGAGCGAGCATGCTGAAAAAGGCTATGCATCCACTCAAGCGCATTCATCTGCTCGTAACGTTCCTCCTGCTGACCGCTCTCTTGCCCGCGGCAGACCTCGCTCCGACCCCGGGCGGACTCGTGCTGAACCAGGGCAAGCCCATGCTCGATGCTCACAACTGCTATCCCAACGAAGGCCGCTGGGCAAATCGCATCGACCGCGCTTTGTCCACTGGATTCCCTCTGGCGATCGAGCAGGACATTGCCTGGCACATTGATCCCGCAACCGGCAACGGACGAGCGGTGGTCTCCCATGAAGCGAAGAGCACCGGCTCGGAGCCCACGCTAAACGACTATTTCTTTGAGCGGATCCGTCCAATGGTTGAAGCCGAGCTCGCGAAAGGAGATCGCAGCCGCTGGCCGATCATCGTGCTCAATCTGGATTTCAAGGACGTACGGCCCGAGCTGCTGAAGGCTGTGTGGAATGTTCTCGGCCAGTACGACTCGTGGCTGACCACCGCTGCAAAAACTCCGAACGAAAGTCGTCTCGAACCGCTCGATGTGAAGCCCGTGCTCGTGCTCGGCGGATCGTCGGACGCACAGCAGAAAGTGTTCTATGACGATCTACCGGTCGGCGCTCGACTCCGCATCTTCGGCGCGGCTCATGATCCGACGATTCCCGGTTCCACCACGGCCGAGCGTGCCCACGCTCAAGCGACTATGCCTCCCGGTCAGCTCTTAAGCGAGAAGCCAACGAATTACCGGCGGTGGTGGAACAATCCTTGGGCCGTCGTCGAAGAGGGTGGACAGGGCAGGGCAGGCGACTGGACCGCCGCCGATGACGAGCGACTTCGCGCGCTCGTCACCCACAGCCACAAGCTCGGCTTCTGGATCCGCTTCTACACGCTCAACGGACACAGCCCTGCGGAAGATCAAGGCTGGAGCACCGGCTACAACTTCGGGTCACGCGACGCCGTCCTCGCTCGTTGGCGAGCCGCTTATAAAGCTGGCGTCGACTTCATCGCCACTGACCAGTACGAAGATCTGGCTCGGATCCTCAACCCACAACGGACCCGGTAGAGCTGTCTTCACCTGGCGAAGGTACGCCGAGGCCTCCCCTTCACGCCACGGCCTCGGCGGCCTGCAGGTTCTCGATCTGAATCAGATCACTGCGGTGTAGCAACTGGCGCTCGAGCTCACGAAGCTGTTCGTTGATTTCGTGCTCCTTTTCCCGCCTCTTGATAATGTCCTCACGATAACGCCGAAGGAAGTAGTCGATTGTCTCCACGCGGATCTTAATCGACCCTGCCGGCTTGTTCTCGTCAAGGTCCTTGAAGCAGAAGTACGGAGTGCCGCTGCGCTCGATGATGCCTTCGATGACGCCATAGATCGGCGCATCGTGACCGCACTTGAAACTCGACATCTCGAGCGCGACCAGATTCGGGTGACGCGCCGTGAACTTGGCAGCCCAGACTTTGTGATTCGTGGACACCGAGTAGCTGTTCTTCCAGACGTCCTGGATCTCGAATGGGCCTCTGATGTCTCCACGACGCACTTCCTCGCCGAACAGCCGGTCGACGATGTCGTCGTCATAGGGTAGCGTGGACTGCGAGAAGATTGGGTACCCGAGCTTCTGGAACTCCTCCAGGATCTCGTGGTTCAAACCTGGATCGTGATGATACACGCGCGCGAGCAGCACGATACCGATCCGATCCTCGCGTTCCAGCTGATCGAGCGTCTCACGCGACTTCTTTTGGAGCTCCTTCTCGTAGGCATGCTGCTGGTCGTAAGCTGCCGCGATAGCACGATCGTTCTCCTCGGGGCTGAGCCCGAGTACATCCTTGAACGCCTCGTACATCTGTGTCGCGAAGAGCTTCGAATCGGCCATGTTCACCACGGGGTTCAGGAACTTCACCCCGTTCTCGGCGAAGACGTCCGTCTCTTTCGTGAACGCTGCCTTCACCGTCTCGGGGCTGGCCGTAATGGTTGGGCATGCATTCGATCCTTGTAAGTGCGTGAGCTTCGTGGGCAACACGTCAAACATCGGGTAGAAGATGACGTCGAGCTTCTTCTTCAGGCTCTTGATGAAGATCAGGTTGTGAACGTGCGCAAGACCAACCTTCGCCGGGAAGCACGGGTCGATAGCGCCGCGGTTCGCACCTGCACGATACAGCTCGTTGGAGGTGTAATCCGAGTAAATGATGTTCTCCGACGGAATGCCCAATGCCTGGAAATATCCGTTGAACATCTGCGCGTGGGAGTACATGTAGAACACGCGCGGCAGCCCAATGCGGAAGTTCTTCCGATTCTCCATCAGGACGATGCGCTTCTTGATTTCCGCCTTCTTCGGATCCCACCAACGGACCTGCGGGATCGAATCGGCCACAACATCCGTCTTGCGGAAGCGGAAGGCCTCGCGCGAGGCGATCTCGACGAAGTTCGGGTTCTGCGCCTTCACGGCATCGAGCCCGCCCTTGATCCCCTTCATGTCCTCCATGTCCTCGACCGTGCCTTTTTCGCACGTCGCGATGATGAGGCGCTGCTCGCCCTCCCGGAGTGGGACTTTCGTCTTCCGGTCCTGGAATTTCGGCTCCGGCAACTTCGCGAACTCAGTGGAACCAGGAGAAAGCTGTATCTGCGTCAAGGGCTGCTTGGCTGCCTTGAGCGGATCCACGTGTTCATGAGACCCGCATCCTCCCGAGGAGCACCCACCGCTCATGGATTCGGTCTGATGGATGTTGACAATCGGAAAGGCGGGATCTGGCGCTGCGCCACTGAGATCAACGTCGATAAACGTGCGCAGGCAGTTGTTCTTGCAGAAGTAGCAGCGCGTATCCTCGTTGCGCGTCGTGCGGTAACGGATGTTGCGCACCGCATCGAGTCCGATGAAGCTCGTCTCACGGCCGTTCTTCCATAACCTGAGCGCTTCCACGGCGGCGCCGATCGCGCCCGATTCACCACAGTGCTCGTGCACGATGATCTCCGGCCGCTTGCCCGCTGAGCGGAAGCTCGTGTTGATGAAGTCGACCTCCGCCTTCACGACGGCCATGTTGTTCTGCGTGCCGCCCTGGAGTACAAACCGGGTACCCAGATTCGCCAGGTTCGGGATACTGGCCACATAGAGGAACACGTTCTTCGGCAGCACGGCCGCGAGGCCTGCGAGTATCTCTTCCGCCCTCCAGCCCTGTCGCTGGAAGTTCACGATGTCGGACTGCATGAAAACGGCGCAGCCGTACCCAAACACCGGCATCGCTTGTGCGCCGAAAGCTTGATCCGCGAACTTCTCCACCGGGATACCAAACATTTCGGCAGTCGATTGTAGGAAGTAGCCATTCCCCGCCGAGCACTGCGTGTTCAGCTTGAAATCCTTTACGCGTCCGTTCTTGAGGACGATCAGTTTGATGTCCTGACCACCCACATCGACGATGACGTGCGGATCGTCATAGAATCGCATGGCGGATTCCGTGTGCGCCACTGTTTCCACCAGTGCCACGTCGCCGTGAAGGACGTCCTTTAGGATATCCTTTGCATAGCCGGTGGTTCCGACCCCAAGCACTTCGAGCTTCGCGCCCTGATCCTCCACCTGCGCGCGAAGCTTCTCGAACATCTGCTTGGTGTCTTCAATCGGATTACCGTTCGAGAGCTGGTAGGCCTTGCAGAGAATGTCGCCATTCTCGTCGACCAGCGCGGCTTTCGTCGACGTAGACCCGCCATCCACTCCGACAAATCCGGCCACTGCCTGCCCGCGCTGAAACGTGGCGGGTGTAAATTTCTTGCGGCGGTATACGTCTTTGAAGGACTCGAGCTCATTGGAGGAGCTGACCAGACCCTTACCGCCCGACGCGGCTTTCTCCTCAGCCCGCCCATATTCGATGTAGTGGT
>DASQVJ010000633.1:0-4011 GCA_035640835.1 Bryobacteraceae bacterium | reverse complement strand
CAGTAGCTCGCCCGCAAGCTCACGACTGGAAATACTTTCCAACAAGCAACTCCAGTTTGCTTAAGGTTGCCGGTGGCACCGTCTTCTTGTCCGTGATGAGCGCATGAGCCAGGGCCTTGCCGCATTTGCAGGATCGCGTGTCGGGCATGGCGGCAACCGCAGCCTTCACGACATTGCAGGCGTTGGTTGCATTCTGATGCAGCACCTCGAGAATCTCGCTGACCGTGACTGCTTCATGACCGGGATGCCAGCAGTCGTAATCGGTGACCATCGCGACGGTCACGTAGCAAAGCTCCGCCTCACGCGCCAGCTTCGCCTCAGTCAGATTGGTCATGCCGATCACGTCCATCCCCCAGCTGCGGTAGATGTGCGATTCGGCTTTCGTCGAGAACGCGGGGCCTTCCATGCACAGATACGTGCCGCCCTGCTTCGCCACGACGCCCTGGCTCTCGCAGGCACTTGCAAGAACAGAGCGGAGCTCCGGACAAACCGGATCCGCGAAGCTGACGTGCGCCACCAGACCCTCACCGAAGAAGGTAGACGCCCGGCCCATGGTGCGATCGAAGAACTGATCCGGCAAAACGAAGTCGCGCGGCTTGTGCTCTTCCTTGAGCGATCCTACGGCACTCAACGAGATGACGCGCTGGGCGCCGAGCGATTTGAATCCATAGATGTTCGCTCGGAAGTTGATCTCCGATGGAGTCAGGCGATGCCCTTTTCCATGTCGAGCAAGAAACGCGACCTTCTTCCCGGCCAGCAGGCCGATCACGTATGGGTCAGAGGGTTTGCCCCACGGCGTATCTACCGTTCGCTCCTCCGAGACTTCAAATCCGGGCATCGAATAAAGCCCGCTACCGCCAACCACTCCAATCAGCTCAGCCAATCTTCCGCTTGCTCCTTGTCTTCGATCAATTCCAGTAACACGCCACCGGTCGAGTGAGGATGGACGAAGACATACGTATGTCCACCTGCGCCGATCCTGGGTTCGTTCAAAATACGAACTCCCTTCTCGCGCAACCGCTCGATCGTGGCCTTGAAGTTTCGTACCCGCAAAGCGATGTGATGCAGACCCTCGCCGCGTTTCTCGATAAACTTTGCGATCGTGGAATCCGGATCCGTGGCTTGCAGCAGCTCGAGCCTGCCCTCGCCTGCAGGAAGCATCGCCACATGGACCTTTTCCTGCGCGACCTCTTCGATTCCATGGGCCTTCAGTCCGAGTGCGTCCTCGTAGAACTTCAGGGCTGTCGCAATATCCTTAACGGCGCTACCCAAGTGATCGATACGAGCCTCGTTCGATTCCATCAGTTCACTCTCAACTTCTGCATCCACCGCTCGACCACCGTGTAAGGATCCACCTTGCGCTCACTGACGTCGGCCGCGTCCCTTTCAAGTGCATGCTCATCCACCAGACTAAGCACGCGATCTCTAAGCATTTCGCGAAGGCGCCATTTCCAGCTCTCGAGCTTCTTGTGAGCTCCATGGGAGCCGGCGGTAAAGCGCTCGATCGCTGCCCACGCATCCTCGATTCCTGTACCTTCGGTCGAAATGCAGCGCACGATCGGCGTAGCCCACCCGTCGTCTCGCTTGCTGAGGGACAGCAAAAACTGCACTTCAGCTTCCAGGCGCTCCACTCCGGGGTGGTCAGCCTTGTTCAGAATATAGATGTCGGCGACCTCCATAATACCCGCTTTGATCGCCTGAACATCGTCACCCATGCCGGGCATCAGAATCACCGCGGTCACGTCGGCGATACGAGCCACATCCACTTCGTCCTGTCCGACGCCGACGGTCTCGACGATGATCACGTCGTAGCCTGCCGCGTCGAACAGAAGGGCAAGATCGCTGGTCGCAGCCGAGAGTCCACCCAAACTGCCGCGAGTCGCCAAAGATCGGATGAAGACACCCTGGTCCGAATGATGCCGCTGCATCCGGATCCGATCGCCGAGGATGGCTCCGCCCGTGAATGGGCTGCTCGGATCGACGGCTAACACCGCTACGCGTTTGTCGGATGCGCGCAGGTGATGAATCAGCGCGTCGGTGAAGGTGCTCTTGCCGGCTCCGGGCGGACCTGTGACACCCACCACCACAGCGCGGCCTGTCGAGGAGAAGAGAGCTCGAAGGAGTTCCTGGCCTGCCGGAAGGCGTTCTTCAACCGATGTGGCCGCCCTTGCGATCTCTCGCGGCGTGCGCAGTCTGTCGGTCACCGTTTGGAGCAGCCGCAACTAGAACGGGACGTCGTCGTCGGTGACACCGGCATCAAAGCCAGGTTCGGGAGTCTGTCTTCCACTCGAACCACCACGTGACCCTCGTGGCATGGAGACCGGACCGGAACCTGCAGCCTGGCCAAAATCGTCGCCGCCGCTGAACCCGCCGCCTTCTCCGCGACCGCCCAGGAGCAGCACGTCTTCAGCCACCACTTCCGTGATGTAACGCTTGTTGCCGTCCTTGTCGTCGTAGCTTCGGGTCGAAAGGCGCCCTTCGACGTAAACCTGCTTGCCCTTCGTGAGGTAGTTTGCGAGATTCTCCGCGCGCCACAGAACGACGTTCGCCCAATCTGTCTCATCACGCCATTCCCCGGATTGCGCATCCTTGATTCGGCGGTTGGTTGCTACCGAGAAGGTGGTTTTCGCCACGCCTGATGTTGTGAACTTTGTTTCGGCGTCTTTGCCGAGATGACCGATGAGGATCACCTTATTAACACTGCGGGTTGCCATGATTTCTCATGAAGCGTAACACAAGCGTGCCCGGGTTGCCGCGCCAGGGCCGGAACCGCCGGACCTTCCGCCGCAGCCCGCATTCTTGCCCATTACAGCCTGCCCATTGCACGACGGCGCGCTTTGTAGATAATCGAATTAAATGTGTTGGCTCCGCGAAAACGGAGTCTAACCGTGCAGCCGCAAAGCTACCAAGCCGATTTCTGATAGAGTAGCGGCGGCCTCTAAGCTGAAGCGAAAAAAGATTAACGGGCGGTTGGAATGCGCACCCCCACCTCTAAAGCGACTCTACGTTGTGTAGCTATACTCCTTTTCTGTGTGCCCTCGACCCGAGCCCAGATGCTCATAAATACGAGCGGCACGATCCGAATGTTCAATACAGACCAAGCCGTCCTTGAGGCCGGCGAGGCTCGAAAAGACCTACCCTGCTCCGTGGAAAAGCCGAAGCCGATTATGGGCTTCGATCTGAAATTCCACGCCGGCTACGAAGTAATCGTCCCCCTGCGTGAGCTCGCAGGCGGCGAGAATCTCCTGACCATCCTTTTTCGAGTCACCAATCGTGACGATAAGCAGTCCTCTCCGGTTTACTTCGTGCAGCATGTCCGTGTCCCTTCGATAGAGGAGGATGCCAAGGGCGATGCCTTCCTGCAGGGAAGCTTCGACCTGGGCGAGGGACATTACCAGATCGATTGGCTCATGCGCGATCGCAGCGAGAGGGTCTGCTCCGATTTCTGGGAAATGGAGGCGGTGCTGCCCCCCAAGGACAAGCAGATCGCCATGGCCATTCAACCCGGAGCTGTTTATGCCTCCGACAAGGAGCAGTTCCGGGACGAGCCGCCGGTTGCTCGCATCCAGGAGCAGCCGAGCCTGTCGGTCAAGATGCTGGTGAATTTCGCCCCGCAGAATATGCGTTCGGCGACGCTCCAGCCCTTGGATACCGCCGCGCTCGTGTCGATCCTTCGACACATCTCGCGCGAGCCACGAATTGGGAAGTTCTCTGTCGTGGCCTTCAACCTTCAAGAGCAAAAAGTGCTTTACCGTTCCGATAACGCAGAACGGATCGACTTCCCGGCCCTGGGTCAATCTCTCAACCAGCTCAGCCTCGGCACCGTCGATCTCCACCGGCTTGGAAATCGCCACGGGGAGACGGAGTTCCTCAGTAACCTGCTCCGCACGGAAGTCGCCGAAGCAAAGGAAGGAGCCGACGCGATTGTGCTGGCTGGACCCAAGGCGATGCTCGACGAAAATGTGCCTTCGGAGACACTAAAGGTCGGCGAGCTGCCCTATCCCGTTTTCT
>DASQVJ010000632.1:0-6366 GCA_035640835.1 Bryobacteraceae bacterium | reverse complement strand
CGCGAATCAGCACGTTGAACGACTCGGGCACGCCGGGCTCAGCCGCAGCCTCACCCTTCACGATCGCCTCGTAAATCTTTGCGCGACCGTAAACGTCGTCCGACTTGGCGGTCAACAACTCCTGCAGAACGTACGCAGCACCGTACGCTTCAAGCGCCCACACTTCCATCTCACCGAAGCGCTGGCCGCCGAACTGCGCTTTACCGCCGAGCGGCTGCTGCGTAATGAGCGAATACGGTCCAATTGAGCGAGCGTGGATTTTGTCGTCCACCAGATGGCTCAACTTCAACATGTAGATGTAGCCGACGGTGACCGGCTGCTCGAACGGAATACCGGTCATGCCATCGAAGAGCTGAATCTTGCCCGACGTGGGAAGACCCGCCGTCGTCAGCTGCTCCTTGATGTTCATTTCCGACGCCCCGTCGAACACGGGAGTCGCAAAATGTACGCCGAGCGCCTTCGCCGCCCAGCCGAGGTGGGTTTCCAAAATCTGACCCACGTTCATACGGGAAGGCACGCCCAGAGGATTCAGCACGATCTCGACCGGCGTTCCATCCGGCAGATACGGCATATCCTCTTCCGGAACGATACGGGCGATCACACCCTTGTTTCCGTGACGGCCGGCCATCTTGTCGCCGACCGACAGCTTGCGCTTCATGGCGATGTAGATCTTGACGAGCTTGATCACGCCCGGAGGCAGTTCGTCGCCCTTGCGCAGCTTGCCGATCTTCTCTTCCGTGATCTTCTCGAGCACCGCGATCTGACGCGAGGTCATCTCCTCGATCTCATCGATCTGCTCATTCACCTGCGTTTCTTTATCCTTCAACCGCAGGCGCTTCAGGTCACGTGCACGAAGCTTCTCGATCATGTCGCGCGACAGGAACGCGCCCTTCGAGATCAGCTTCTTATTGGTCTTTTCATCATGGAGGTCCGCCAGAACCTCACGATTCTCGAGCAGGTTCGCCAATCGCTTGGCGCGCTCGTCGTTGAGAATTCGCTTCTCGTCCTCGAGGTTGCGATGCAGGCGCTCGATCTGATCTTCGAGAATGGCCTTGGACCGCTCGTCGAGGTCCGCACCCTTACGAGAGAACACCTTCGCATCCACGATGGTGCCTTCGATGCCGGGCGGGCAGTAGAGCGAAGCATCCTTCACGTCACCGGCTTTCTCGCCGAAGATCGCGCGCAGCAGCTTCTCTTCCGGAGTCAGCTGCGTTTCGCCCTTCGGAGTCACCTTGCCGACGAGAATGTCGCCGGGCTTTACGGTGGCGCCGATACGGATGATGCCGCTTTCATCGAGGTTACGCAGGAAAGTCTCCGCGATGTTCGGAATATCGCGCGTGATTTCCTCAGGACCCAGCTTGGTGTCCCGTGCCTCGATCTCAAACTCTTCGATGTGAATGGAGGTGTAGTAGTCCTCCTTCACCAGCTTCTCGGACACCACGATGGCGTCCTCAAAGTTGTAGCCGCGCCAAGGCATGAACGCCACCAGCACGTTGCGTCCCAGCGCCAACTCGCCGACTTCCGTGCAAGGACCGTCGGCCAGCACATCGCCCTTCCGGACCTTCTGGCCCTTGTAGACGATCGGCTTCTGGCTGATACAGGTGTTCTGGTTCGAGCGCTTGAACTTGGTCAGCTGATAGATGTCAGCACCAACCTCACGCGACATCTGCCCTTCGTGGACATTGCCTTCCACCCGGACGATGATGCGTTCGGAGTCGACCGAATCCACCACACCCGAGCGCTTGCAAATCACCACCGCGCCCGAGTCGCGAGCTGTAACGCGCTCCATGCCGGTTCCCACGAAAGGAGCCTCGGCACGCAGCAGCGGCACCGCCTGGCGTTGCATGTTCGAACCCATCAGGGCTCGGTTGGCGTCGTCGTTCTCAAGGAACGGAATCAAACTGGCGGCCACGGATACGAGCTGCTTCGGGCTCACGTCCATGTACTCCACTTCGTCGCGATGCTTCAGTACGAAGTTTCCGGCCTGACGGGCGTTCACCAGATCGTTGACGATGTTGCCGTCCTCATCAAGCTTCACGTTCGCCTGAGCGATCAGGTACTTGTCCTCTTCCCAGGCCGAGAGGTAGTCGGAGTGCGCTTCGAATTCGGCAGTCTGCTTGCCCCGCTCCGCCGCTCTCTGATTAGCTTCATCGAGCTCCCTGCGCTCCAGCACCTGGCCCACGCGATAGGGCGTGTCGCCGGGATTCAGAATGCGGACTTCGTCAGTCAGCTTGCCATTCAACACGCGACGGTACGGGCTCTCAATGAAGCCGTAGTCGTTGATGCGAGCAAAGCACGAAAGCGAGGAAATCAACCCGATGTTCGGACCTTCAGGCGTTTCAATCGGGCAGATACGTCCATAGTGCGTCGGGTGCACGTCGCGGACTTCGAATCCCGCTCGCTCGCGGCTCAAACCGCCCGGTCCAAGTGCCGAGAGACGACGCTTGTGCGTGATCTCCGACAGCGGGTTGGTCTGATCCATGAACTGCGAGAGCTGGCTCGAGCCGAAAAATTCGCGAATCGCGGCCATGACCGGCTTGGCATTTACCAGGTCGTGCGGCATCGCCGTCGACATTTCCTGGTAAACGCTCATCTTTTCCTTAATAGCGCGCTCCATGCGAACCAGGCCGATACGGAACTGGTTCTCGAGCAACTCACCCACCGCACGCACGCGGCGATTACCCAGGTGATCGATATCGTCCACTGCGCCAATACCTCTGCGCAGCTTCAGCAGATACTTGATCGTGTCGATGAAGTCCTTCTGATCAAGAACACGCTTGTCAAGGGATGTCTCATCAGCCTTGTCGTGCAGCTTGATGTTGAACTTCATGCGTCCCACGCGCGAGAAGTCATACTTGCGCGGGTCAAAGAACATGCCCTGGAACAGCTGGGTCGCTGTGTCGAGGGTTGGCGGATCGCCGGGACGCAGCTTTCGGTAAATCTCGAGTAGCGCGTCGTTCTGGCTCTTTACGGCGTCCTTCCGAAGGGTCGTCGAGATCACATTGCCGACATCGTCCCGCTCGGGGAAGAAGACCTCGAAAGTCTCGATACCCGCTTCGATCAGCTTCATGATGCCGGCCTGCGTCAGCTCGTTATTCGCTTCGAGCAAAACCTCGCCCGTCGACATATCGATGACATCGGCGGCAACATACGCGCCTTCGATGTCGTTCGGCGCGACTTCTACCTGCTCGATCTCCGCCTTGCGAATCTCGCGGAACACCGAGTTCGTAATCTTCTTGCCTTGAGGAACAATCGTGTCGCCGTTCTTGTTCTTGATCTCGTAGGACAGCTTCAATCCAATCAGGCTGTCGTTGACCTTCCACAGCAGCTTGCCTTCTTTAATCGAAAGCTCGGTGATCTTGTGGAAAGCCCGGATGATATCCGTATCCGTCTTCAGACCCAGCGCGCGAAGGAACACAGTCCCATAGAATTTGCGCTTGCGGTCGATGCGGACGTAGAGCAGGTTCTTGTTGTCATACTCGAACTCCACCCACGAGCCGCGATACGGAATGATTTTGCCGAGATAGTAACCCTGGGCCGCGACACGTTCAAAGAACACACCAGGCGACCGATGGAGCTGGCTGACGATGACGCGCTCGGTGCCATTAATGATGAAGGTGCCGTTCTCGGTCATCAGCGGGATTTCGCCGAAGAAGACCTCTTGCTCCTTGATGTCGCGGATGCTCTTCTGCCCGGTCTCGGCATCCTTGTCGTAAACGGTGAGGCGAATGGTGACCTTGAGCGGAGCGGCATACGTCATGCCCCGTTCCTCGCACTCGGCCACGTCATACTTCAACTGCAAACCAACGGGGTCACCGCAGCGGTTGCAGAAGGTCACGATGTTCTTGTTAAAGGTGCCGCAGCGTTCGCAAAGCACATCGCCGGGGTGGAACGGGTCCGTGCGAATGGTCGCGCCGCAGGAGGGGTTCTTACAAACCGTACGCAGGTGGTTCAGCCCCTTGAGGCTTCCGCACTTGCACTCCCAATTGCCGATAGCGTAGTCGACAAACGCAAGCTCGCTCAGCCCGCGAAAGTCGCTGATCGGAAAAACCGATTTATAAACACTCTGCAGACCCGTGTCGTCGCGCTCGTCCGGCAGAAGATCCATCTGCAGGAATCGCTCGTACGATTTCTTCTGAACCTCGATCAGGTTCGGAATCGGGATGGCCGTCTTAATTCTGGAAAAGTCTACTCGTTCTCGGGAGTTGCCCTTAGGCTCGTTCATGTTCCACTCCTACTTGCCGGCTGCCGGACAGAGGCTAAGCCCCAACCGCGGTCCAAAAAAAGCCGGACTCTAAATGACGACGGCGATGCCTGCCAGGGCCTTTGACACTGGCGGCTCGCTCAAAGAAACGGATTCTGAGGAAAGCTGAATGAAAAGACCGGGAGGAGATCCCAGCCTTCGGTCTACCCATGAGCCCTTTCAGCGGATACACTTGTTGCGTTGGGAAAAAGCGCAGGACAAGACTCTGCACGGCCGGCTGATACCAGCGCACAGGATATAGTGGGGGCAAGCTCACAGGCAAAGATCCGGCTTACGGTCCGGCAAACTGGCTACAAACCCAATTTACCAGACAAATCTGGTCCCGTCAAAACCAAATCGTGCAACCCGGCGTTCTAACAGGATGCAACAAACCGTGGCAAAGTTGCAACCGTTTTCTGCGCTCACCCGTAAATGCCTCAATCTGCGTGCCCGAGGCGGTTGGCAAAGAGTAACGCAGTTCACGCCTCGGTAGCTACTAAAGTATCGAGGCTGGAGTGCCGAAAGTTACGGTTCGGGGCACGCTTCGGGCGTGAGCGGCGCTCCAACCGACCGATGACTCTCCGGGATCGAGCTCCTAAACTACTGACATTATTAGCTCTTGGAATCAGTTCATGCTGCCTGTTGGTGCCGCTGCTGCGTCCCACCCTCGCCCTGTTTTCGCCCGACTCCTGGTTCTATTACGCTCTTTCGCAGACTGTCTTCGGCGATTTCTATCGGACTTCGCTCATCCGCTCCTACCAGACCACGTCACCTTACTCGACCAGCTTCCCTCCTTTGATTCCCGTTCTGCTGGCGCTCAGCAATCGCCTGTTCGGCATCGACCCCCGGCAAGCCGTCTCCTTAGCCGCGCTCTCCGGCTTGGCGATCACGCCGATTCTCTACCTGTTGTTCCGAAGGCATCTAACCGCCGCGCTCGCATGCGCCACCGTGGCCTCGGTTTCCCTTTGGACCTATGATCCGTTCCGTGACGAGGTCTTCGGAGGCCGCACGATTCCCCTGTGCATTCTGTGCGCCCTGAGCGCGTTCGCTATTTTGCTGAAGCCCGGTGAGCTTTCATTTTGGACATCCGGAGTTGTCGGCCTGCTGTTAGGGCTCGCAACCCTGGCGCGCTTCGATGCGCTCATGCTCTCGCTTGCTGTCTTCGCCTACTTGGCGATCCGTCCCCGACGCAAGCCCCAGATCCTGGCCGGCGCAGCCCTTGCGTATCTACTCGTCCTCTCGCCCTGGCTCACCCACAACTACCTTCGTCACAAAAAGCCTTGGGTGTCCGACAACTCGCGCGTGGCGACCTCCGCTACGTTCTCCAATGCCCAATTCTTTCGCGATCCGCCCGCAACCGTCCTGACAGACCCTCTTGCCTGGTCTGCGCGAGTGGCCAAGAGTCTCGTCCGCTGCGCGATTGAACTTGCCGGCGCTCTGGCGAATGCACCCCTCGCGGCGGCAACACTCGGGTTCGCCTTGAGTCTCCTCTTCTTTCACCCGAGCCGGGACACTCTCGGCGATCCCGTACTCCGTCGAGTCGCCGCGCTGTGCCTCGTCGCTTTGGCCGGTCTAGG
The DNA here is from genome assembly GCA_035640835.1 of Bryobacteraceae bacterium. Lineage (GTDB taxonomy): Bacteria > Acidobacteriota > Terriglobia > Bryobacterales > Bryobacteraceae > DASQVJ01. The sequence continues at coordinate 546 of DASQVJ010000632.1, read as the reverse complement.
GGGTCAGATACTCATCGGCTTCTTCGACCCCCGCTACTTCAGCTTCGTGATTCTTTGGACCGCGATTGCGGCTTTGGTGATCGCTATTCGCGTCGCGCCACCTCAGGTCCTCAATCTCGGCATGGTTGCGCTGCTCGTGGCCGGCTTGGTGTTTGGGTTCCAGGCTACACGCCGCTCCGTTGGGAGTGCTCGAGCCCAGAAACCAAACTACGTGTACCCCGAGCTTCCACCGAACGCCCGCGTGCTTTCCGACTGGGACTGCTATGAGTTCGGAGCCACCACCCGAATTACCTCCATGTGTTTGCCGCTGGATTGGTACGATCTGCGGGGAGAAGAGCAGACCGCTTTTATCGCGAAGTTTCGTCCCACGCACTTCATGAGAAGAACTCCGCCCAAAGAGGGGCTTCCTGTCGAACTGAAGGCACCCAGGATGGGGTCTCGCGAGACTCCAACGATCGTTCTCGAAGCCATTCCCATCGAGGCGTGGCACTCGGACTTACACGCCCGCGCGGCGCCAGTAAGACAATAGAAACATTCGACTTACAG
>DASQVJ010000631.1:0-13762 GCA_035640835.1 Bryobacteraceae bacterium | reverse complement strand
CTCTTGCTGGCTCTCGGCAAGAAGCTCGAGGAGGCTCGAGGACCCTTCCCAGGTGCGAGTGCAGGAGGTCTCGACATTGCAAAATCGTGATACGTGCTTACCAGCGCATGTACTGCACGTCCATTACACTAAGCCTATGCGCTTCCGCCTCCTCGCGCTTATTCTTTTGCTCTGTATGGTTTTGCCTGGTGCTGAGACAACCAACAAGAAGATCTTTCCGCTCCCTTACGACCAGCATGATTTCCCCAACGGGCTCAGGCTGGTGACGGTGCCGACTTCGTATCCGAACGTAGTGGCGCTCTACATCGTCGTGAGGACCGGCTCACGCAACGAGATCGAGCCTGGCAAGAGCGGGTTTGCTCATCTGTTTGAGCACATGATGTTCCGGGGCACGAAGCAGTTCCCCACGGAGAAGTATGAAGCAACGATGAGGGAAGCCGGAGCGGCTTCAAACGCCTTCACCAGCGATGATCTGACCGCTTATCACACGACCTTCTCCAAAGAGGATCTCGAGACGATGCTGCGAGTCGAGGCGGATCGCTTTCAGAGTCTCGAGTACAGCCCCGATGTCTTCAAGACCGAAACGCTCGCCGTGCTTGGTGAATACAACAAGAACAGCGCGTCTCCGATGTCGAAGTTGAACGAGACCATGCGGAACACCGCGTTCGACAAGCACACGTATAAGCACACGACGATGGGCTTCCTCGAGGACGTGAAGAACATGCCGCATCTGTTTGACTACAGCCGCGAGTTCTTCAACCGCTACTACAAACCCGAGTACACAACGCTCCTTGTGGTGGGCGATGTCACGCCTCAGCAGACCAAGGCCCTGGTCGAGAAGTATTGGGGAGGCTGGAAGCGCGGCAACTATAAGCCCGAAATTCCAGTTGAGCCCAAGCAGACAGAGGCTCGTACGGCTCACGTCAACTGGCCGTCGCCGACCTTGCCGTGGGTTTACGTCGGATTTAAGAGTGCACCCTACAGCGACTCGGCCAAAGATTCGGCGGCACTGGACCTCATCTCCTTTCTAGGCTTTTCAGAGAGCTCTGATTTGTATCAACGGCTGGTAATTCAGCAGCAGAAGACAGACGCGTTCGGAGCGAGCAACCCCGATCACGTTGACCCTTATCTCTTCACCGTCGTTGCGAGGGTAAAGAAAGAGGCGGATATGAAGGACGTCGAGGATCAGATCCTGGCAACGCTGGCTACATTTAAGGACACGCTGGTGTCGCAAGAAAAGCTGAACACCGTCAAGCAACACCTCCGGTACAGTTTTGCGCTCGGTATGAACAACAGCGAGGCGATTGCTGGAAACCTGGCACACTACATCGCACTAGGAGGGACGCCCGAAACGCTCAACCGGCTGTACGAGGTGTATGACAAGCTGACCCCCGAGGATCTCAGAGAAGTGGCACGAAAGTATTTCACCGCCGAGAACAGAACCATCGTCACTTTAACCGGCGCAAGTGCAGTCAAGAAGAGTAACTGAGCAATGAACAAGATTCTCCCGCTTCTGATGAGTGTCCTTACATTGAGTGCCGCCGGGACGAAGCCTACACAGCCGCAAATGGTGGCCCTGCCAAGCAAGGAACCGCTGGTGTCTGTGCGAATTGTGTTCTTGACAGGCTCGGCTGACGATCCAGCCGGGAAAGAAGGCCTTGCTGCGTTGACAGCAGCAATGCTGAGTGAAGGTGGTTCGAAGAACCGGACTTACAAGCAGATCGTCGACACCTTCTATCCAATGGCGAGCGGCCTGAACAGCTATGTCGACAAGGAGATGACAACGTTCACCGGAACGACGCATGTCGACAACTTGGAGAAGTGGTACGCGGTCATCCGGGAGATGCTTCTCGAGCCAGGATGGAGAGCTGATGACCTTACGCGTTTGCGTGACCATCAGATCAACTTCCTTCGCACATCGCTGCGCGGCAACAACGACGAAGAGCTGGGTAAGGAGGTCCTTTACAACCGGATTTATGAAGGACATCCCTATGGTCATCACAATTCCGGTACTGTGTCGGCTTTGAACAGCATCACGCTGACCGACTTGCAGGAGTTCTACAAGAAGAAGTATACGCGCGGCCGCGTGATTATCGGGATCGGTGGAGGCTATCCGGACAGCTTCCGGGCACAGATCGAGAAAGACTTCGCGCGTCTCGGTGCGGGCGGCCCCGCTGAGAGGAAACTTGCTCAGCCGAAAGCCCCTGATGGGATCCGAGTGACGATGATCGAGAAGCCGACCCGGTCGATCGCCTACTCGTTTGGTTTCCCAATCGACGTCAAGCGCGGCCATCCCGACTACCCGGCGTTGCTGGTGGCGCAAAGCTACTTGGGCCAACATCGAAACAGCGGCGGTCAGCTGTACAACCGGATTCGTGAGGCTCGCGGCATTAACTACGGCGACTACGCTTACATTGAGTATTTCCCGCGCGGAATGTTCCAGTTCGAGCCTGATCCCAACCTGGCTCGCTCCCAGCAGATCTTTCAGGTTTGGATCCGTCCGGTCGAGCCTCCCACGGCCCAATTCACCCTGAGGCTGGCCTTCTGGGAAATGCAGAAATTCGTGAACGAAGGTCTGAGCGAGGAAGCATTTCAAAGAAGCCGAAGCTTCTTGAGCAAGTACGTCAACCTGCTCATGAAGACGAAAACGGCCGAACTCGGATATACGATTGACAGCCGGTTTTACGACATTCCGGAGTACGCGACTTATCTAAAGACGGCTCTCGCCAAGCTAACGCGCGAGGATGTGAATAAGGCGATCAAGCGGCACCTGCGCGCCGACCGCCTCGACTTGGTGATTGTCGGTCAAGGCATGGAAGCGTTCAAGCAGGAACTCGTCTCCAACAAACCTTCGCCAATGACATACAACTCGCCAAAACCTGAGCAAATCCTGGAAGAGGACAAGAAGGTTCAAGCTCTGAATCTAGGGCTCAAGCCGGAATCGATGACCGTGATCCCGGTCGAGAAGGTCTTTGAATAGGGGCCGGCAATAGATAGATCCGAGCAGCCGAGTCCGATATCATACTGGCCATGGTTCGAGCTCTTGGAGCATTTGTCTGTCTGCTCGGATTCTGCGTGTCTGCTCAGATCGCGCCGGACTTCGAGAAACAGATACAGCCGATTTTTCAGAAGCGCTGCACGGCCTGCCATGGCGAAGGTCAACAGATGGCGGGCCTTCGATTGGACGACGCCGAGGGTGTGCGAAAAGGCGGCTCGGCTGGAGCCATTGTGATACCGGGCAAAGCAGCGGAAAGCAAGCTGTACCAGCGGGTTGCGAGCTCGAAAAAAGGTTTCGCCATGCCGCCGATCGGCGAACCACTTTCAGCCGCCGAGGTCGCCGTGATCCGAGACTGGGTGGATGCCGGCGGCAAGCTCCCACCGCCATTAGCCGGCAGCCCAGCAGCGAAGAATCCAAAGAGCAAGCATTGGGCTTTCCAGCCGATTACCCGACCTGCAAAGCCATCCGTAGTGGCGGCATCGTGGGTGAAGACTCCGATCGATGCCTTCGTCCTGGCAAGGCTCGAAGCCGAGAAGCTCGCACCCTCACCGGAAGCCTCGAAGACGACGATCGTCCGCCGTCTCAGCCTCGACCTGACTGGCTTGCCGCCGACCGTGGAAGAAGTTCGCGACTTTGTCGAAGACGGCCGACCTGAGGCCTACGAGCGACTGGTGGATCGCCTGCTTGCGTCGGAACACTATGGCGAGAGGTGGACGCGTCACTGGTTAGACCTGGCGCGCTATGCGGACAGCGACGGCTATGAAAAGGATCTCGTCCGGCCGTACGCCTGGCGTTATCGAAACTGGGTCATCGATGCACTGAACCGGGACATGCCCTTCGAACAGTTCACCGTTGAGCAGATTGCGGGAGATCTGCTGCCGAACGCCAAGGTCGAGCAGAAGGTCGCAACCGCTTTTCATCGGCAGGTCCTTACGAATCGTGAAGCGGGCGTGGACAGAGAAGAAGCCCGTTTTGAGCAGAACGTGAACCGCGTGAACACGGTCAGCACCGTTTGGTTGGGTCTGACGGTGGGTTGTGCGCAATGCCATAACCACAAGTACGACCCGATTAGTCAAAAAGAGTTCTACCAGATGCTGTCGTTTTTCGATGGGCTCGAAGATCGGGACATCGATGCCCCGCTGCCGGGCGAACTAGGACCTTATCTACAGGCTCGGCCCGCTTTCGAGAAAGCTCGTAGCGCAATCCTGAAGCAGCACGAGGTTCTGAAACACCAGGCAGTCTGGGAAGAACGCATGAAACGGGCGGTCGAGAAGCCGGGCGAGAACTTGGAGTGGGACTTCCAGGTCACTTCATATAAGGTGATGGTCGACAACGCGATTACGCTCCTATACACGCCAGAGGCGCAGCGCTCGCGATTCGACTCCGAGCGCCTCACCCTTTACTTCCTGCGCAATCCTGGCCCCGACCTCAATCGTCAAGGCGAAATTGTGAGCTGCTTGCAGGACGCTCGCACCGAGATCACCGAACTGATGCAGAAGGTCTCTCCACTGACGATGGCCTACACGGTTGTGGAGAATCCAAAGCGAGCACAAACGCACATCGCTGTCGGCGGCGACTGGCGTGTGTTGGGGGATCCGGTCGATTCGAATGTTCCGACCGTGCTGCCGCTGCTCCACGGAAAGCCCGATCGTCTGTCACTTGCGCGCTGGCTCGTTTCGAAGCAGAATCCACTGACGGCGAGGGTCATCGTTAACAGGGTATGGCAGGAGTATTTCGGACGCGGTCTGGTTCGCACCTCTGAGGACTTTGGAACGCAGGGCGAGCGACCGTCTCATCCCGAGTTGCTCGATTGGCTCGCATCCGAGTTCATGGACAGCGGTTGGAGTTTAAAGCAATTACACAAGACCATCGTGATGTCCGCGACCTATCGGCAATCCTCGAAGTTTCGTCCTGAGTTGAAGGATCGAGATCCGGACAACGTGCTCCTGGCGCGGCAAAGTCGGCTACGCTTGCCGGCAGAGTTGATTCGCGATTCAGCTTTGGCCACGAGCGGTTTGCTGGACACTCGCATCGGTGGGCCTAGCGTGCGTCCGCCCCAGCCGTCGGGTGTCGCAGAGTTGGGTTACGCGAACAACGTGAAGTGGGTCGAGTCGACGGGGCCAGATCGTTACCGTCGTGGGTTGTACGTCCACTTCCAGAGGACGACGCCGCACCCAATGTTGATGAATTTCGACGCGCCGAACTCGACGGTCGCATGCAGCCGCCGGGCGCGCTCGAATACACCACTCCAAGCTCTCAATTTGCTGAACGATCCGGTGTTCTTTGAAGCGGCTCAAGGCCTCTCGACTCGCATTCTTCGGGAGGGGCCAAGCGCGACGAAGGAACGAATCGAGTACGCCTTCGAGTTGGCAACCAGTCGAAAGCCATCGGCCAAAGAAGCGCAACGGCTTGCCACTTACTTCGATCAGCAATTGACACTGCTCAAGAAAAACACTCGCGAGACGACGGCATTGCTGCCCCTCACACCCGAAGGTGCGGACGCCACCGAAGCCGCAGCCTGGGTGGGCGTGAGCCGCGTTCTCCTCAACCTCGACGAATTCATTACGAGAGAGTAGCCGCCATGAACTTCCCCGAGTTTCAAGCGATTCACCGCCGCCGCGAGTTCCTTCGGACATTCGCGGGAGGCTTCGGCGCCGTCGCATTGGCAGATTTGCTGAACGGCCAACCAGCGGGAGCCGAAGTGACATCGAACCCACTCGCGCCGCGGGCCCCCCACTTCGCGCCGAAAGCGAAGAGCGTTATTTTCCTGTTCATGGAAGGCGGTCCCAGCCAGTTCGACCTCTTCCATCCGAAGCCCGCGCTGCAGAAGTGGCATGGCAAGCCGCTACCGCCTTCGATGACCAAGGATTTGAAGCTTGCGTTCATCAAACCCACTGCTGCGGTTCTGGGAAGCCCTCGCGAATTCAAGCAACATGGACAAAGCGGGCTGGTGTTCTCGGACTACGTCCCCGGCCTCGCGTCGTGCGCCGACGACCTGTGCATGGTGCGGTCGATGTACACGGAGGCATTCAATCATCACCCGGGACAGTTGCTGCTCTTTACGGGCTCTATCCAGCCGGGACGACCAACCCTGGGAGCCTGGGCGGTGTACGGCCTCGGCAGCGAATCGAAGAATCTGCCAGGCTTCGCGGTCTTGGCTTCGGGCGTCGGCACAAGCGGCGGCGCGTCGAACTTTTCGAGCGGGTTTTTGCCTTCGACGTACGGTGGCGTCCTGTTCCGCAGTGGACCTGAGCCGATCCTGTATCTGAACAATCCTGACGGGGTCAGCGCGGCAACGCAACGAGCGGGGTTGGATGCCCTTCGCGACCTGAATCAGGAACACCTGGCGGATACAGGCGACGTCGAGATCGCGAGTCGCATCCAGTCGTACGAACTGGCGTTCCGTATGCAGACCGCAGGACCCGAACTGGCGGACTTCTCGAAGGAAACTCCCGAAACGCTCGAGGCGTACGGAATCGAGAAGGCCGAGACGAAGCAGTTCGGCACGAATTGCCTGATGGCTCGCCGAATGGTCGAGCGCGGGGTGCGCTACATCATGCTCATGCACGCCAGCTGGGACCAGCACACGTACCTCAATAAGAGTCTGAAGAAGAACTGCGATGCGACTGACAGACCAACCGCCGCCCTGCTCAAAGATTTGAAGCAGAGGGGTCTCTTGGATTCGACGCTGGTGATCTGGGGTGGTGAATTTGGGCGAACGCCGATGGTTGAGATTCGGAATACGTCGGATCCCGAGAATGCAGGGCGTGATCACCACCCCAATGGGTACACCATGCTGCTGGCGGGTGGAGGCATCAAGGGTGGCCAAGTGATCGGTGAAACGGATGAGCTCGGTTTCCAGATCATTCGCGACAAGGTCCACATCCACGATCTGCAGGCAACCGCATTGCACTGCCTGGGCTTCGATCACACCAAGCTTACATACAAGCACATGGGACGCGACTTCCGCCTGACCGACGTAGCCGGCAACGTGGTGACTCAGATGCTGGCCTGAAACGTCGAAATTTCCTGGTGTGGTCGGCGGGGGCGGCGGCAATCAGCACGAGTGTTGGGACAGGAGAAACCTTCTGTGGGCTCCGCTGAAAAGCCTCGCGCGGCTCAGATTACGCTGGGTGACGGTGTTACTGAGGAATTACTCGTAACGCCTGTGGAGCCAAACCTGTATCGGCTTGAAGAGAGTTCGCTCGTCGATGAAGTCCAGTCTCACGATGTTAGAGAGGCCAAAACCCTTTCCGACGGAGGATTGCGACTAGTACGTGTGGCGACTATCCGGATTGAAACAGCTTCTTGCGTTCTACCTGAGAACGTTTTCGAATCCCTTGTTCTGCAGGCATTACTGGACAGGGTCATGTCTATCGGAGGTAATTGGGAACGGATGCTTGGTGGAGTGCTTACGGCCACCTTCCGAGGAGCCTCCAATCGTGGATGTTTGAAGGCATTCCTGAGCACATTCCCGATTCCTGGCTATGGCAGTTAACGCCGAACGCGGCGCTCTGCTGGAGTCCAGACATGAAGAACGTTGTCTGGACTCCAGCAGCTGGCCACTCCGATCAGTAGAGCTTCGACCAGGACACCTGAATCGAGGGCATTCCCGTCCGTCCGTAGTGCTCGACGGTGATCGTGTGGTTGCCCGCGCTGACGGGCACTCGAGCTATCCATGTCATAGCGGCCTGGTCGCGCCAGCGATCGAGCACGAGTTCTCCGTCGACGTACAAGCGAACACCGTCGGATGAACTCAGACGGAATGAGTACACGCCGTTCTCGAAGCCAAAATTGCCGCGCCAGCTGACCGAGTAGTTATAGCTCGACAATGGCGGCACCGGGAAACCGCGGGACCAGTCGAAGTCGATGGCGGGATCAGTTCGTACCAATGCCGGCGATCCCGCGAGGTCGGTGTTCCCATAGAAGCAAGCGGTGAAGGCATTGCTCTGCGGACCGGGACATGCGCCGCTGGATGGCGCAGGAGAGCTCGGCGGATTCGATGCAGCGGCGGCAGGTGTAGTGACCTGTGCGACCGCTGCGGGCGAATAGTTGCCGGTCGCGTCGTAAGCCTTCACCATATACGTGTAGGCCGTGGATGCCGTCGCGTTCGCGTCACGATACGAGAGCACCGAGGCCGGCACGTTCGCCAACACCGAGCCGTTACGGCTGACCTGATATCCACTCACGCCCACGTTGTCCGAACTCGCGTCCCACTGCAGAGACACTTCGGTCGCGCTCAAGGCACGGACGTCCGTGATGCGAGGAGTGGTTGGGGCAGAACTGTCTGACGCCGTCGATTGAACATTGACAGTGACGACCGCCGTGCTGCTACCGGCCGAGTTGGTGGCCGTGAGCCGGTATGACGTTGTCGTAGTGGGCCAAACCGGTGTCGAGTTGTACCTCGTGAGATCGCCAATTCCCTCGATGGCGACGGTGGTTGCCCCGGACACGCTCCAGGACAGCGTCGAGCCCTGACCCGCGGTGATCGTTGCGGGAGAGGCGGTAAAGCTCGAGATCACCGGCACAGACACTGGAGTGGGCGAGGGGCTGGGTGCAGGAGATTGCTCCACGGAGCCGCCGAAGTCGGTCACCCAATACCAGCCATACGTGGACCCGGCGGCGTACGCTCTCGAGATACCGATGGCACGGAAACCTGCATTCAGCATGTTCAAGCGATGGGCGTAGGTGCAACTGCCTGATGCGTCGGGGTCGCAGGCGTTCACCCATTGATTGAACGTGTTCTGCGCATCGCTGAATCCGCCTGCGATGTTTTCGCCAAGCGGCGAGTAGGTATATCCAAATGCGGCCATGCGCGCGAACGACGAACGACCCAGACTGTCGTTATGGCTCGCGTAGTTCTTGGTGGCCATATCGGTGCTCATCCAGTCGGCGGCGCTTTGAAGTGCCGTCGAGATCTCGAGCGGGGGCGCCCCGTTTTGAGCACGATAGTTGTTGATTAGCGTCAGGAAAGCCTGTTCCTCGGCATCGAGCGCGGACGACGGAGCCGGTGATGGCGCGGGCGAAGGCGACGGAGCCGGGGACGGACCAGGCTGAGGCGCTGGTGTTGGCTGCGTCTGACCTCCGGATGAGTTGGCACCCGGCACAAAGGTCCAGAAGTAAGTGCCCTCGCTTACCAGACAGGAGACGCCCGCGACGTTCGCGTCGCTGGCGAGCATCGCAGCACGATGGAGAGAAGTCTGCCAGATCGCGTAGACGATGCGTGCGGGGTCGTTAGATAACCACGCAAGATTCTCGCCGGTCAAGCGATAGCCGTACTTTTGAGCGGTCACGTCATAGCCTTCGTGCGGATTGAAACCGGGCGAGCTGGTGCTGTGCGTGGCCATGTAACTTGCGAACTCGATTGCTCGCGCATCCGCTACTTTCATCCCGACGGCGTCGCGCTGCAACGGCGCTAATCCGTTTTCGCCCCTGAACCGGTTCACCTGATTCAGCAGGTCAAGAATCATGCTTTCCTCGCACCAGCTCTGTCCGGCGGACAGCGAGATCTCGTGCGAGACAGGTTGGGCGACCGCTCGGTTTACGAACAGAGTGAGCGGCAGAACCAAGAGAGCTGCTAGTCGACACAGATTGCCGCGAAGTTTCGGTTTAAACAAGAGAAACCCCCGAGTGTGGAATGTACGTAAGGGGGTAGTGTAGCAAGACTCTGGTTTAAGTACTAGGCTTTTCGCGTTACAAGTACTACTACCACGACTAGCCGGACGCCCTACTTGACCGGGGTATCGGTGACGGAGTGCGAGGCTTGTGCGAGTTCTCGGAGTTTGGCCTTAGCTGCTCCAGAGTCGATGGATTCTGCGGCTAGCGCCATGGCGTCGTAGAAGTTGGTCGCCTTGCCGGCTGCAACGAGAGCAGCCGCCGCATTCATGAGCACAATGTCACGCTTTGGACCGCGTTCGCCGGAGAGAATCGAGAGTGCGATCTCGGCATTTTCCTTGCGCTCGCCCCCGCGGATTTCCGAGAGCGGTGCGGCGTTGACACCGAAATCGGCTGGTGTGACAGTGCGATCCGCGATGGCGCCTCTCTGGATTTCGAAAAGGAGCGTTTCTCCGGAGATGCTGATCTCATCCAGTCCGTCGAATCCATGCACCACGAATCCCCGCTGCAATCCTAGAGAGGCCAGCGATTTGGCGAGCAACTCGGCGGATCGGACGCTTGCGGCACCCACCAGTTGAACAGTGGCTCCCGCCGGATTCGTCAAGGGTCCAAGCAGGTTGAAAGCCGTCCGCATCTTGAGTTCCTGACGAGCGGCTTGTGCATGACGCATCGCGGGATGCACTCGGGGAGCGAAGAAGAATGCCATGCCGACGGACTCGATCAGGAGAGCGGCGCACGAAGGCTCGAGGTCGATATGAACGCCGAGCTCTTCGAAGATGTCTGCGCTGCCGCAGAGGCTCGACAGCGACCGGTTGCCGTGTTTGGCCACGCGCACACCTGCGCCGGCGATCACGAACGCTGAGATGGTTGAGATGTTGATGGTTTGAAGACCATCGCCGCCGGTTCCGCAGGTGTCGACAAGAGGTTTTTCGGTCCGAACGCGTATCTGACGCCCGTTGATCAGCATGGCGCGGGCGAACCCGACGAGTTCATCGGCACTCTCGCCCTTCATGCGAAGCGCGACCAGGAAAGCCGCGATCAAAGGCGTGGTGGCTTCGCCGCGAAGAATCAGCTCCATAGCGGCCTGCGCATCCGCTTCGGACAGGTTCTCGCGATTCAACACACGATGAAGGTAGCTGACGAACGACATGCTATGCTGTTGCTTCGGGTTTCGTGTGCGATCTTAGCACATGGTCTTCAGTCACACCGCAATCTCATGAAAATACACGAATATCAGGCCAAGGCGCTGCTGGCCCGGTACGGAGTTCCCGTGCCCCGCGGCGAGGTCGCGTTCACCGTGGAAGAGGTGGAGGCGGCGGCGAAGAAGTTGGGCGGTGGCGTGGTGGTGAAAGCGCAGATCCACGCCGGCGGCCGCGGAAAGGGTGGCGGCGTGAAGCTCGCCAAGAACTCAGAGGAAGCCGTGGAGCGTGCCAAGGAAATACTCGGCATGACGCTTGTGACACACCAGACCGGTCCGGAAGGCAAGGTCGTGCAACGCGTGCTCGTGGAAGAGCAGCTTCCGATCGATCGTGAGTTTTACGTCGGCTTGGTGCTCGATCGCGCACAGAAGCAAAACGTCGTGATGGCTTCGTCCGAGGGCGGAGTGGAGATCGAAGAGGTCGCCGCATCGCACCCGGAGAAGATTCTGAAGGAATTGGTGGAACCCGGTCTTGGGCTGACCGCGTTTCAGGCTCGCAAGCTTGCATTCGGTATGGGCATTCCGGCAGCGAGCGTGAATCAAGCCGTTCAATGCATGATGGCGCTGGCGAAGGCGTATGAGGCTCTTGATTGCTCGCTAGCCGAGATCAATCCGATGCTCCTTACGAAGGACGGACGCATCGTCGCGCTAGACGCGAAGGTGAACATTGACGACAACGCAATGTTCCGTCACAAGGACATGTCGGACTTGCGGGACCTGAATGAAGAGGATCCGCTCGAAGTGGAAGCGTCGCGCTTTGGGTTGAACTACATCAAGCTCGACGGCAACGTCGCGTGCATGGTGAACGGGGCGGGTCTCGCGATGGCAACCATGGACATCATCAAGTACGCGGGCGGTAGTCCGGCGAACTTCCTCGATGTCGGCGGCGGTGCCAATGCGGACCAGGTGAAGAACGCGTTCCGCATCCTGCTGTCAGATCCTAACGTGAAAGCGGTGTTGATCAACATTTTCGGTGGGATCCTGCGGTGCGACACGCTGGCGACGGGCGTGGTGAATGCAGCGCGAGAGCTGAACGTGACGGTGCCGGTGGTGGTTCGCATGGAAGGCACGAACGTCGAACTCGGGCAGCAGATTCTGCGCGAATCGGGACTGAACTTCACTGTCGCGGATGGCATGAAAGACGCGGCTGAGAAAGTGGTGAGCCTGGCACAATGAGCGTACTCGTAAACGAAAACACTCGCCTGCTGGTGCAGGGATTTACCGGAAAAGAGGGAACATTCCACGCGAGCCAGGCAATTGCCTATGGCACGAAGGTGGTTGGTGGTGTAACGCCTGGCAAGGGCGGCACGACACATCTCGAGTTGCCGGTGTTTGACACGGTCGCCGAAGCGGTGAAGCAAACGGGCGCGAATGCATCGGTGATCTTCGTTCCCCCGCCGTTCGCAGCAGACGCAATCATGGAAGCGGCCGACGCCGGGCTGCCGCTCGTGGTCTGCATCACCGAAGGCATTCCGGTGGTGGACATGATTCGTGCCTGGGAATTTCTGCAAGGCCGGAACACGCGCTTGATCGGTCCGAACTGTCCGGGCGTTATTTCACCCGAGCGGTGCAAGATCGGCATTATGCCGGGACCCATCCATAAGCGCGGGAATGTTGGCGTTGTGTCGCGCTCCGGCACGTTGACGTATGAGGCGGTAGGTCAGCTTACGCGGCTCGGCATTGGCCAATCCACGTGCATCGGCATCGGCGGCGATCCGATCATCGGGACGAACTTCATCGATGCCATCAAGCTTTTCAACGAAGATCCCGAGACGCACGCCATCATCATGATAGGTGAGATCGGCGGCAATGCGGAAGAAATGGCTGCGGAGTACATCAAGGAGCATGTGAAGAAGCCGGTGGTCGGGTTCATCGCGGGTCAGACCGCGCCTCCGGGACGTCGCATGGGCCATGCGGGCGCGATCATCTCGGGTGGTAGCGGCAAGGCGTCCGACAAGATTGCGGCGATGGAAGCGGCGGGCATCACGGTTTGCGATTCGCCGGCGGAGATGGGAGAGAAGCTGAAAAGTCGTTTATGAGTGAACGTACATTTGGAATTATCAAGCCCGACGCAGTAGCTAGCGGCTACACGGGCGCTATCCTGGCCGAGATCGAGAAGGCCGGTTTCCGTATTGTGGGATTGAAGAAGACCCGTTTGTCGCAAGCCCAGGCGGAGTCTTTCTATGAAGTGCATAAAGAGCGCCCCTTCTACGGTGGTCTGGTTCAATTCATGACCGAAGGCCCGGTTGTGGTGATGGTGCTCGAGAAGGAGAACGCCATCGCGTCCTGGCGCGAGTTGATGGGTGCAACGAACCCGGAGAAGGCCGCCCAAGGGACCATTCGGAAGTCGTTCGCGACCAACATCGAGCGTAATGCTGTCCATGGCTCGGATGCGCCGGAGACGGCGTCGGTCGAGATTCCGTTCTTCTTTCCGACTGCGGAACTGCTGTAGTCCTACGTTTGAGCCCGTTGGCATCCCCCGGCGGGCTCGCCTAACTTCCCTCCTTTCCCCATCGTTTTCCAAGTACAATTTCAGGTACTCGGAGGATGCATGCGCTTACTCGTCTGCATTGCTTGTTCCTTGCCCATAGCCCTTGGACAATCGGTGTCGGAGAAGACTGTTGACAATCCTCCTCCGGATCCGGCGCCGGCGAAAGAGGCGGGTGCTCCAACCGATCCCGACAAGCCGGATCCAAAGAAGCGCGCTCGTGAACTCCTGGACAAAGCGTACGAGACGGCTGGTGCCGCGCGTCCCGAAGTGCAAGTCGCTGCGTTGCTGCACCTGGCCGACAGCTACTCCAAATACGACATCAAGAAAGCCAAGAAGTGCCTGGAAGAGGCTTTCGTGATTGCTCCGACGGTCCCGGCAGACAAGGGCATGGTGAGCTGGATTTCGGCGGAGGTGGTCTCGTTTATGGCGGGCGTCGATGTGGAAGCGGCAATCGCGATGA
>DASQVJ010000630.1:0-2748 GCA_035640835.1 Bryobacteraceae bacterium | reverse complement strand
CCACAAGTGGACCTTATGCCTGGACTCGCAACCCTCTGTATCTTGGGACGGCCCTGGTCGCGGGCGGGCTCGTGATCGCAGCGAACCAGTGGAGTCTGGCTTTGTTGTTCACGCTGGTGTTCGTGTTCGTTTATCTTCCGGTGATCCAGTTAGAGGAACAGCATCTTCGCAGTTTGTTCCCCGACTACGGAGGTTATGCGCAACGTGTTCCGCAGATCCTACCGCGAGTCCCCTCGGCCGTCGGCGACGGGCGTTTCCAATGGACGCTCTATCGAAAAAATGAGGAATACAACGCGGCACTCGGCTTCCTGGCAGGCGCGATGTACCTTTGTTGGAAGGCGGGAATGCTCCCATTCTGAGCTGCGCACGCTGAATTCGATATTTGCGCTCCCTGTTATCCTGATGCTGTGCATCTGAAGTTTCTGATCGCAATAGCTTTCGCGTTGGCTATTGCTCGCGGGCAGTCCTCACCACTCCTGGACCTGCTCAATGAAGAGTTGACCCGCAATTTCGAAGGACTCAAGAAGGCTGATCCGGCACCGTATTTCATCGATTACTCGGTTGTGGAGCAGCAAGCGGAGATCATTGCTGCGTCTCGCGGCGCGATCCTGCAGCGCGGACGCGGAAACAGTCGTACGTTAGACGTAACCGTTCGGGTCGGCAGCCCGGAACTCGACAGCTATCACATTCAAGGCGGGGAAAGTCCGCGTTTTACGAGTGCGGCGCTGATCTCTCTGGAAGACGTGCCGAACTCGATTAAACGGAAGGTGTGGCAGGAAACTGATCGCGTCTATAAACTCGCGTCGCAGCGGCTCATTAACCTGAAAACCAGCACCAAGGTCAAGGTAGAAGCGTCCGACCGTTCCGAGGACTTCTCGAAGGAAGAGCCCTCGGTCTATGTGGAGCCGGTGAAGAAGCTCTCACCGGTGAGCGAGGAATGGGTTGATCGTGCGCGCCGCTGGTCGGCCGAGCTGGCCAAGCACAATGGCGTTCTCTCTTCGAACATCAGTCTCATTTTTCAGCGCGAGACGAAGTACCTGGTGAATACGGAAGGCACTCGCATTCAGCACGGACGTGGCTTTGTCCGGATCATTATGGGTGCTCAGGGTAAGGCGTCGGATGGCATGGATCTGTCCACCTACGACTCGTTTGAGGCCGAAGATATAGAAGGTCTGCCGAGTGAGGCTGCGATTTTGGCGGCAGTTAATAAGGTCGGCACCGACCTGACGAAGCTGCTCGATGCGCCGGTGGTGGACCCTTTTGTCGGCCCGGCGATTCTTTCGGGACGTGCATCGGGAGTGTTCTTCCATGAGATCTTCGGTCATCGCATCGAGGGCCACCGTCAGCGTGATGAGACCGATGGCCAGACCTTCACGAAATCTGTGAACACGCGCATCCTGCCGGACTTCATCTCGGTCGTGTTCGATCCGACGTTGAAGACGATCGGCTCTGTAGACCTGAATGGCAGTTATCGATACGACGATGAAGGTGTGAAAGCGCGGCGTGTGCCGTTGGTAGAAGGTGGGGTCCTCAAGACGTTCCTGATGTCGCGCTCTCCGATTGAGGGTTTTCCAAGCTCGAATGGCCACGGACGAAGGCAAGCCGGAATGGAAATCGTGTCGAGGCAAAGCAACCTGCTGGTCGAGTCGTCGAAGCGTGTTTCAGATGCGGAATTGCGCAAGCTACTGATCGAGGAGATCAAGAAGCAGGGCAAGCAGTATGGCTTCTTCTTTCAAAACATCACCGGTGGTTTCACGTTCACTGGAAGGCGCGGGCTGCAGGCTTTCAAAGTGCTGCCGCTGGTGGTGTACCGAGTATATGCGGATGGCCGTCCTGACGAGCTTGTGCGGGGCGTCGACATCGTAGGCACTCCACTGGCGAGTTTCGCAAGGATCGTCGCAACGTCGGACAAGACGGAGGTGTTCAACGGCTATTGCGGCGCGGAGTCGGGCAACGTACCGGTATCGGCGGTGTCACCAGCGATCCTGGTTTCCGAAATCGAGATACAGAAGAAAGAGAAAGGGAACGATCGTCCGCCATTGCTGTTGCCGCCCTCCGCGGCTGGAGGTCTCTGATGCGCGGCAGCATACTGGTGTGCTCCATTTTGATCGCCTCGTTGGCATCCGTGTTGCCTCAAGGGACACCGAAGGCAAATGTAGGTTCCGACAAGATCTCGGCGAAGCCCGCGGAGCAAGCTGCGGCGGCTCCGGCTGACGGTGGAGACGTCATCATCCGCGCGATGAAAGAAGAGCTCGCGCGGTCTCGAGAACTCGCCATCAGCAGTCTCGATGTTCCGTACTTCATCGAATACGAAATGGACGAAGCCACTCAGTTCAGCGTGAGCGCCTCGCTGGGCGGCATACTGCAGTCGAGCCAAAATCGCTTTCGAATTCCGCGAGCTCGTGTCAGGGTTGGCGATTACAAGTTCGACAACACGAACTATGTTTTCGCCGATTTGTTCGGCGGCACTCGTTACGCATCCGAACGTTTTCCGCTCGACGACAACCTGCGAGCAATTCGATTCGAATGGTGGCTTGCGACGGATCGCGCCTACAAGGGAGCTGTCGAGGCGATCGCCAGGAAACGTGCTGCGCTGAAGAACATCACGCAAGCCGACGAAGTTCCCGACTTCTGGAAGGCGACGCCGGTCACCAAGGTCATGCCGGTGTCAAAGTTCTCGGTGGATACGGCACGTTGGACGAACCGGGTCCGTGAGTGGTCGAATCTGTTTGTGAAGTATCCGGAGGT
>DASQVJ010000629.1:0-4201 GCA_035640835.1 Bryobacteraceae bacterium | reverse complement strand
TGTTGAATTTGCAGGGTGAAAGATTATGCCGACCGCGCGTTCTCAAGACTATTACCAGACCCTCGGCGTGAAGCGTGAGGCGAACGCCGACGACATTCGGAAGGCCTACCGCAGGCTCGCGCGCAAGTACCATCCCGACGTCAACCCTGGTGACAAAGCGGCTGAGGACAAGTTCAAGGCTGTCCAGGAAGCCTATGACATCTTGAGCGACGAAAAGAAGCGGAAGGTGTACGACCAGTATGGGATGTACTCGGATCACATGCCTCCTCCTTCGGGCGGCGGTGGTGGCGCGTATGGTCCGACGATGGATTTCAAGGGTTTCGACTTCACCGACTTCACGGATGGAGGCGAGACCGGAGGCCGGACCCGCACGGAGACGTTCACTGGTGGAACCGGTTTTCGAGACTTCTTTGGGCAGTTCTTCCGCGGCCAGGAGCCCGGTGCACGTACCCGCAGACCGGCGACGCCCGAGAAGGGCTCGGACCTCGAATATTCGTTGCTGATCGACTTTGGCCAGTCCATTCGCGGGACGCAGGTGAAGCTGAACATCACGCGTCAGGAGACTTGCGATCTTTGCCATGGATCGGGAACCGCGGGCGGCAATGCGGCGGTGTGTCCTGAATGCAATGGCAGCGGAAGCGTCACCCAGATGGCGGGCAATATGCGTTTCGACCTCACGTGCCCGCGCTGCGGTGGTGCTGGCAGACTGCAGGATAAATGCCCGCGTTGTTTCGGCGATGGCAGGATTGCGCGGCCCGAGCAGGTGGAAATTCGAATTCCGGCAGGCGCCAAGACGGGATCGAGATTGCGTGTCGCGGGCAAGGGCAACGCAGGTGTGATGGGTGGACCGCCCGGTGACCTCTTCATCACCGTGCAAGTGCAACCGCATCCGTTCTTCCGTCGGGAGGGTGATGACATTCACATCACAATCCCGGTGACAGTGGCCGAAGCAGGATTGGGTACGAAGATCGAGGTGCCCACGATTGACGGCCGGGCGTTGCTGAAGATTCCCCAAGGCACTCAGAATGGACAGAAGTTCCGTCTCCGTGAAAAAGGGATTTTCAATGCCAGGAAAGACAAGCGCGGCGATCAGATTATCGAGGTTACGCTGACTGCTCCGAAGGTGCAGGATGAGCGGACCAAGGAGTTGCTGCGCGAGCTCGCGGAGTTGCAGAAGGATGACCCGCGGGCGAATCTGTGGAGCCAAAGCGCTGTTTAGCGAGTAGGTGGAGCATGTCGACGACCAGACGACGATCCAAAGCCGGATACATGATTTCCGCGGTTGCGGAACAATACCAGATCCATCCGCAAACGTTACGCCTCTACGAGCGTGAGGGACTACTCAGGCCGTCGCGCAGTGACGGCAACACCAGGCTTTACACGGATGAGGACCTCGAAAGGCTCGAAGTAATTCTGCAGTTGACTCGCGAGCTGGGCGTGAATCTGGCAGGTGTCGAGATCATCCTGAACATGCGCGAGAAGATGGACGCGATGCAGCGCCAGATGGAGGAGTTCGTCAAGCTGCTCAACCAGGAATTCTCCAAGCGTCCGCGTCCGGAGAAGCCTGCCGTTGAGAACTCCCTGGTGCCGGTGATCCGCTTAACCACAGCCACCCGAAAGTAACAGTTCCGAGAGTTCGAGATATACTCGGCGATGCAATTTCAGCCAAAGGAGAAACTGCATTGAACGTTGTAGCGCTCTCGCTACTCGCTGTGGCTGTCCCGGCAAGTGTGCTCGCGCAGTCCATTGAGAAGTTGGACCCGGCACTCGATAAAGTCATCAGCCCCACAGCCAAGATCCAAAAGATCGCTGGAGGATTTATATTCACTGAAGGCCCGCTCTGGTACAAGGACGGGTCTTTGTTGTTTAGCGACGTTCCCGGCAACACGATTTACAAGCGCACGGCGGACGGAAAGGTCTCGGTGTTTCGGAAGCCGTCGGGATATGACAAGAATGACGCGCCGCAAGGTGCCTATGTAGGGTCCAATGGCCTGTCGCGGGATCCCCAGGGCCGCCTGATCATCTGCGAACACGGCAACGGTCGAGTGACCCGGCTCGACAAAGACGGCAAGCTCACAGTGCTTGCGGACAGGTATGAAGGCAAGCGTCTCAACAGTCCAAACGACTTGACCTGGCGTAAAGATGGCTCGCTGTACTTTACAGATCCGCCGTATGGATTTCCGAAGCAGGACGACGATCCGAAGAAGGAGCTGAAACACAACGGCATCTACCGGATCGTCAAGGGCAACCTTGAATTGCTGAACACGGATCTGACGCGGCCCAACGGGATCGCCTTCTCGCCCGATGAGAAGTACCTGTATGTGGCGAACTCGGATGCGGCGAAGAAGGTCTGGTACCGCTTCGATGTGCAGCCCGACGGGAGGATCACGAACGGCCGCGTGTTTGTGGATGCGTCGAAGGTGGCAGGCGATGGGGTTCCCGATGGCATGAAAGTGGACCGGCAGGGGAACCTGATCGCGACTGGACCGGGTGGTGTGTGGATCATCTCGCCGACCGGCAAGCACCTGGGCACCATTAAGCTGCCTGAAGTCCCCGCGAATGTCGCCTGGGGCGGTCAGGACGGCAAGACCTTGTTCATCACAGCGACCACGAGCGTTTACCAAGTGCCAATGCTTACCGGAGGACAGATTCCATGAAGCGCCGATCGACCTTGATGTTGCTTGCAGCCGGCGCCGTGTTGCCCGCGGGCAAGGCTGCGACCGCGAATCCGATTCAGCTGCACGTTGACCTGGAGGTGGATCCGGCGCGCGAGCAGGAGATGCTGAAAAACTACCGGGAGACGTTCTCCCCGGCAATCAAAAAGCAGCCCGGGTTTGTCGATGTGCGGCTCCTCAAGTTGCGGACCGCACTGGCCGGGAAGGCTCCGGCAAATTCGAAATACCGCTTGCTGATCAGCTTTCAGACGGAAGAGCAGCGGCAGAAGTGGGTGGCTTCCGATCTGCATCAAAAGGTTTGGCCAACCATCGAGAACACGTTGAAGGGCTCTAAATATACCGCTCTTCTTTACGATATCGTTTAAGGATATTTATGAAGAACTTCTGGCTGGCATTTGTTTTATGTGCGGCTTTCACACTTCAAGGACAGAACGCGGATGTCGAGAAGGCGGAAAAAGCCTGGATCGCCGCGGTGATTGCGCGGGATTATCAGGCCCTGGATAAGATCTACGATCCCGGACTGATTTACGCGCACTCCACTGGGAACGTGGAGAACAAGCAGCAGTACATGGAGAGGCTGAAGGGCGGTGCGCAGAAATATGACACCATCACCGTCGAGAGCATGAAGACCCTTCCGCACGGGAATACCGTTGTGACGCATTCCATTGCGCGTATGACGGGAACCAGTAACGGGGCACCCTTCGACAACCGCGTCATGATGATGCATGTTTGGGTGAAGCAGGGGTCGAACTGGAAGCTGCTTGCGCATCAGACGACTCGCCTGACTTCGTAGTATTCCGGGCACCATCCGTTACGCCGGAAACCGTTAACCGCCCGGTCGCGTCTTGTTGTCAGGTTGGAATTGTCAGGTTGGAAAGCTCAGCCATTAGCGCGCAGCACGATGACCGGCTGTTTCGAGTTCTGGCCGACAATGCGCCGGCCCTGATCTGGCTAGCCAATAGCAACGGTCAATTCGTCTGGTTCAACCGTCCCTGGTTGGATTTTACCGGTCGCACGATGGAGCAGGAATTGGGAGACGGATGGGCCGAAGGGGTCCATCCGGACGACCGCGACCGAGCTGTCAAAGCGTATCGCGAGCTCTTTGAGAAACGCACTCCGTTTAAGCTGGAGTACCGGTTGCGTCGCCATGATGGGGTGTACCGCTGGGTTCTGGATAATGGTGTCCCCTATACGGGTTCTGGGTCGGAATTCAGCGGGTACATGGGCAGTTGCATCGACATCCATGACCATCGCGAAACCGAGCAGGAGCTCGTTGAATCGAACCAGGCCCTCCGCCGAGCCAACTCGGACCTCGAGCACTTCGCCTATGCCGCGAGCCACGATCTCAAGGAACCTTTGCGAATCGTAGCCCTGTACAGCCAATTGCTGCAGAAGCGCGCAGGAGCAAAGCTGGACGACGAGGAGCGTACGTTTCTCGAGTACTTGGTGGGCGGTGCTGGCAGGATGGAGTTGCTTGTCGGGAACCTGCTCACCTATACCAGGGCGGCGACGAGCCCGGTGAACGA
>DASQVJ010000628.1:0-8276 GCA_035640835.1 Bryobacteraceae bacterium | reverse complement strand
CGCAGCTGAAGGAGGAACTCCGCATCCTTCAAAAGCACGTGGGCAAAGCGCCCATGCAAAAGCAGGAAGCAGCGCACTCCTCGGTGGACCTCAGGCATGCGATCGCGAAGTCTGTCGGTAAGGACACGTTCGCGCTGGTTGTGGTCCACATCCTCAACTGGAAACAGATCTTTCGAAAACTTGGTGCAGAGCTTACCAACGCCGCCGCGGAGCAACTCGGTGCAAGAGTTCAGGACGTGATAACCAAAAGCCACGCCGTATCGAGATGGGACGAGGCCACCTTTCTGGCGCTCATGCCTGACACCCGGGATGCGGTCCGCATCAGCGGCAAACTCCAGGCAACCGCCAACACACGCCACTCGGTTCTCTGGGAAGGCACAGAAATCGTTGTGCCCTGGAGAGCCACCGTCGGCACCATCGAAGCGCGCATCACTGACACCGAGGCCACGCTCTACCGCCGCCTCGACCTCTTCCTCCAAGCCTTCCCAAGCTGAGCTAAACGATCGAAAGCAATAGTCTTATCCGTGTTTATCCGTGTTCATCCGTGGCTAGGTATCCCTTTTGGTGCCTTCAGCCGCAGGACGCTATAACCAATTCCAGTGCCCTACTTGATCCTCGGCTGCGGCTACACCGGTCAGCGCGTCGCCGCCCACCTTCTCGAACGCGGCGAGCGCGTCCTCGCCACCACGCGACAGCCTAAGTCCCTCACCCATCTTCCGAACCTCCAAATCCTGCCGCTCGACCTGCCCGGCGGCACACTCCCCCCGCTCCCACACGACACCCGCGTCCTCCACTCGATCCCCGCCCTCAACATCCACGGCAATCTCACCGACCCCACGCCGGAACTGATCCCTCAACTCCGCAGCGCTCGGCGCATTGTCTATCTCTCCACCACCGGCGTCTACGGCAGCGCCACCCACGTCAACGAGCACACACCGCCTAACGCCACCACACCACGCGAGCTAGTCCGCCTCCAAGCCGAAACCGCGATCGTCGACTCGGGCATCCCCTACTGCATCCTCCGGCCCGCTGCGATCTACGGACCCGACCGCGGCATCCACATCGCGATGCTCGAAGGCACTGCAACACTCACAGGCGACGGCTCGAGCTACACCTCGCGCATCCACGTCGATGACCTCGCCGCCATCACACTAGCTGCGCTCGACAGCGACATCCAAGGTGCCTGGCCCGTCGCCGACGAGCTTCCCTCGACCCAACGCGAAATCGCCGAGTTCTGCGCCGCGCTCTTTCACCTCCCGATGCCCGCGAGCGTCGACCCGCAAAGCGCGCCACCCACCCGTCGGGCCAACCGACGAGTCGACGGCAGCGCCATCCGTCGCCTGCTTCAAATCCAGCTCCGCTATCCCACGTACCGCGAAGGTCTTCGCGCCGCTAAAATGAGGTCGTGAGCAAGGTCCAAGGCGCGTCGTTACACCGCACGCTGAGCGGCATCCCCGTTGAACGCCTTTACGACCAGCCGCCTCAAGACCTGCCGGCACCCGGAGAATTCCCCTACACCCGCGGGATCCACCGCGACATGTACCGAGGCAAGCTTTGGACCATGCGTCAGTTCTCCGGCTTCGGAACGGCTGAGGAGACCAACGCGCGCTATCGCTACCTGCTCTCCCAGGGCCAGACCGGCCTCTCCGTCGCGTTCGACCTGCCTACTCTGATGGGCCTTGATCCCGATTCGCCCAACTCCCTCGGCGAAGTCGGCAAATGTGGTGTCTCGATCGCTTCACTCGCCGACATGGAGCAACTCTTCAGCGGCATACCTCTGAAGGACGTCACTGTCTCGATGACCATCAACTCGCCCGCGTCGATTCTCTGGGCGATGTATCTCGTCGTCGCCGAGCAGCAGGGCGCCGATTGGAACGCGATCTCCGGGACGCTTCAAAACGACATCCTCAAGGAATACATCGCCCAGAAGGAGTACATCTACCCTCCGCGCCCGTCCATGCGACTCGCGGTCGATGCCATCGAGTTCGCCGCTCGCAACACCCCGAAGTTCAACCCTGTCTCGATTAGCGGCTATCACATCCGTGAAGCCGGCTCCAATGCGGTCCAGGAACTCGCCTTCACACTGCGCGACGGCATCGAATACGTGGACGAGACACTCGCGCGCGGGCTCGACATCGATGCCTTTGCCGGGCGCCTCAGCTTCTTCTTCAATTCCCATAACGACTTCTTCGAGGAGATCGCAAAGTTTCGAGCTGCACGCGTGCTCTGGGCCGAGATCATGCGCGACCGGTACGGCGCGAAAGACGAACGAAGCCTCAAGCTCCGCTTCCATGCTCAAACGGCCGGCGCGTCACTTACGTGGCAGCAGCCCTATAACAACCTCGTGCGCACCACTCTGCAAGCGCTCGCGGCCGTCTTAGGCGGTGCACAGTCGCTGCACACAAACTCCCTCGATGAGGCCTACGCCCTCCCAAGCGAGTACGCCGCGACCCTCGCCCTGCGGACGCAACAGGTGCTCGCCTACGAAACAGGTGTCACCGCCGAGCCCGATCCCTTCGGTGGCAGCTTCTATCTCGAGCACCTGACAAGCGAGATGCGCGAGCGCGCGCTTCAGTACATCCACACCATCGATGCAATGGGCGGCATGCTCAACGCCATTGAACTCGGCTACCCTCAAGCCGAGATTGCGGAAGCCAGCTACCGCTATCAGACGGAAGTCGAGCGGCGCACCGAAATCATCGTCGGCGTCAACGCCTTCACGCAGCAGGACGAGCGTCCAGTCGACCTGCTGCAGATCTGCGAGTCTTCCGCTGAACGCAGCCAACAGGTGCAAACCCTCCGCGCCCGCCGCAACAACGATCAGGTTGCGCGAACGCTCGATGCGCTCCGTGAAGCCGCTCAAGGCAGTGCGAATACAATGCCCTATATACTGGATGCTATACGTGCATACGCAACTCTCGGCGAGATCTGCGATGCACTTCGGGATGTCTTCGGTACCTATCAGGAACGAACGTCCCTTTAGGGTCAAATTCACTTCGATTACGCAAACCGGACGAACCGGCATGGAACGTAAAATCCGAGTTCTGGTAGCAAAGCCGGGTCTCGATGGCCACGACCGCGGCGCCAAGGTGATCGCGCGTGCGCTTCGGGATGCGGGAATGGAAGTGATTTATACAGGACTCCGTCAGACACCTGAAATGATTGTCAACGCCGCCTTGCAGGAAGATGTTCAGGTGATCGGGCTTTCCATTCTCTCGGGCGCGCACAATGCAATCGTGCCGAGAGTCATTGAATTGCTTCACGGAAATGGCCTCAATGACATTCTTGTTGTCGTCGGGGGTATCATTCCCGATGAGGATGCCGAACGCTTGAAGCAAGCCGGCGTTGCCGGTGTATTTCAGCCTGGAGCATCCCTCGAATCCATCGTTAACTTCATTCGTGAGAACGTGCGCTTCGAGGAGACCTCCGTTTCGCAGTAGGACCAATAGAGGAGGATGCGCCCAGCCCTGCTAAGCACGCTGATCCGGCGCTATCGAGAGAGTGTAGATGCAGGAAAAACTGAACATTGCAGTGTTTGTCGACTACGACAATATCGAGATCGGCGTAAAGTCCACGTTGCGCCGTGAGTTCGATGTGTCCGTCGCGCTGGACGCTTTGAAGGAGCGGGGCGATATCGTCGCCAAGTTTGCCTATGCAAACTGGGGACGGCAGGAGGGTGCAACCCGGCAAATGGCGGAGAACGCGGTGCAGATGGTGCAACGCATTCCTTCCCCTCGAGGTGACAAGAACGGAGCCGATATCAACCTCGCCCTCGACGCGCTCGAAATGGCTTTTACCCATGAGCACGTCAACGCCTTCGCAATCGTCAGCGGCGACAGCGACTTTATCCCGCTCGTGAACAAACTGAAGGAGTACGGTAAGACCGTTTTCGTCGTAGGCGGTCGGGCTTTTACGAGCACCATCCTTCAACAGAATTGTCACGAGTTCGTTTCCTATGAATCGTTACTCGACGAGCCGAAGCGTGAACGCCGCGAACGTCCCGATGGGGACCGTCGCCCACTTCCGGACGGCGAACGAAAAAGAGAGTTTGGACCGAACAACCGCGAGCAGCGCCATCGTCCTGTCCCGTTGGATCTTGCCCAGGCGATGCCGTTGGTGGAGAGAGCCCTTCAGGTTCTCGAGCGCCGCGCAGTCCAGCCTCAGCTAGGCCTCCTCAAGAGCACCATGCTGCAGCTGGATTCCACTTTCAGCGAACGAGCATACGGCTGCAGCAGTTTCTCCGAATTTGTCGAGAAGCTGAAAAAGGCCGACTTCGTGAACGTAAGTGGCACAGGTGGTCGGTACACCATCGAGCGCAAAGGCACTGCTCCGCAGCCTATCGAGAAGCCGAAGCCCGAAGAGCTCCTGCCGCATCTGCGCGATACGCTTGAAACCCACCGTCTCGAGATGGAGGACGGCGTCAATGCCGACGATCTCTCAAGCTGGGTGCGCGACGAGCATCCGCAAATCGATCTCAGTTCATACGGATTCCAGGAGTTTGCCGAGTTTCTGAACTTCGCGCAAGACAAGACGGTTGTGCGAATCGAGCCCGATGAGGAGAAAGGTCTCACCGTCTACCTGGGCGCCGAATTCTACCCGCCCGCTCCGCCACCGGAGCGAGAGGCCGAAGTAACGGAGGAGGAAGACGGCCCTCAACCCATCGTTGCCGGCCAGCCCTCCATGCTCGAGCCGAATCCGCCACCGGTTCCTGAAAAGCCCGTCAAGCGTGCCCGTGCTCCGCGAAAGCAACGCGCCGCTGACGGCAACACCGCTCCGCGTCCACGACGCGCGCCACGCAAGAAGCCGCCGACAGATTAAAGGAATCAGCCAATGATCGAACGAATCAGCCCACCCGGTATACCTACGCCCCGAGGTCCATACTCGCCTGCAGTTCGGGCGGGTGACTTTCTTTTCGTCTCTGGCCAAGGCCCCACCAACCCGGAAACCCAGGAATGGTCTTTCGGCGACATCCAACACGAAACGCAAGTTGTCCTCGAGAACATCCGCCGCATTCTCGAAGGCTGCGGCGCCACACCCGCCGACGTCGTGAAATGCAGCGTATTCCTAAGCGACGGCCGCGACTTCGCCGCCATGAACCAGGTCTACTCCGAGTTCTTCGGCGACACCAAACCGACGCGCACGACCGTCGAGGTCAAATTCGCTGAACCGCGAATGAAGATCGAGATCGACTGTATCGCCTATAAGCCGCAGCAGAAGTAAAAAGCCGGCAGGTGTGGACCAAATTGCATTGGATCGAAGGCCCATGGCCTGGAAAGCTGGCCTTGGCTGCCCGACCGCGCAGCGGCGACTGGCTTGAGGATGAAATCACAAGCTGGCGCCGCAAAGGTGTCGACACGATCCTCTCCTTGCTGACGCAAGAGGAAGAGCGCGACCTCGATATCGCAATGGAAGCCGCCGAAACGCGAGCTCAGGGCCTGACGTTCTTGTCTTTTCCGATCCGAGATCGTGATGTTCCAGACTCCGAAGAGACGCCGGAGCAGCGGAGGTGGATCGATCACTACGCCTCAAAAACCTCAAAGGCACCTGATTAGACTCAGTTTGCTGATCCACGCCTCAAACTCTCGCTTCAACCCCGGCTCGCTCTCGAAAAACCGGTTTAAGAACTCTCGCCGCTGCTGTTAGGCTCTGCAGTTCATCAGCGGAAGCGTCTGAGGACCGAGCAAATAAAAGCAAATAAAAAGGGCGGCTCACCCGAAAGTAAGCCGCCCCAAGCAGTTTGACAATGAACTACGGCGCCGGATACACACGAACCCTGCGCCGGCGCATCTCCTCATTCACTTCGCGGGCTTCTTCGGACTCGTGATCGCGACCGCGCATCTTGTCCCAGCCCTCTTCGACCTTGTCGCCGATTCGCTCCATGCCACGCTCCAGTTTTCGGCCCGTTTTGCGAGCTCCGCGTTCCACGGCATCCGAGCCCCGGTCCATGCGACTTTCGATCGCATTGCCCATGTCCCCCAAAGCGCCCGTGCCCGCCCCATAGTTCGTGGACGCTAGCGAATCCGCGCGCTCGCCCGTGCCTTCCGAGTCCGCGTAGCGGCGGTCATGTGCCTTGCGGATGTCGTCGGTCGTGTTTACGCCGGTGTTGCCCCGCGTGGGAGCGCCGAGGCTGCTCGCCATCCCTGCGGTGCCCACCGTCGTACTGCTGTTCATCAGGCTCCGCTCACGACGCAGTTGCTCCTCGTCGTAGGGCTGAGCGGTCTCGTCGTAGCCAGTCCATCCGCGAGATCGCCAGCCAGTGACACGCTGATCAATGTCAACCGCGCCGTCGTGGTCCAGAATCTCGGCGGCACGCTCTGCGTGAACATCATCGGTCTTGACGGTGACGAGAACGTCGCCACGACGTACGCCTTCTGCGTAATAGCGGGCGTCTTCCTCCGGTACGCCCGATTCGGTAAGGGCTCCGATCAAGCCGCCGGCAGCAGCTCCGATGCCTGCGCCCGTCAACGCGGCTGCAATCGGGCCGGCCGCCAGCACCGGGCCAATCACCGGAACCGTGAGCGCTCCGGCCGCACTGAGAATCAGTCCACCAACACCACCGATCGCCGCGCCGATTCCTGCATCAGCAACCACGTCAGATGCCTTGTCCTGTTCACCCAGCTTGTCGTACCCGACAGCGTGTTTGTTCGCAACCACGCTAATGTCGTTTCGAGAGATACCTTCCATCTCGAGATCTTGGACCGCCCGTTGAGCGTCTGACACGCTATTGAAAACGCCAACAATTGTTCTAGTTTGATTTGCAACGGCCATCGATTAAATCTCCTCCTGCGCTGATTAGTCGCGTCGTAGCGTAGGTCGGCTTGGACGCACTAAGTACTCACTGCTGCACTTGACGCGCCAACGCCTTGGTCAAATGAATTCAACAAGTTACGGCGAACTCGGCGCAGAAGCCTTTACCGCCGACAAGCAGAAACTACAGGATGCGATCATTAGGTGTGCGGGTCGTCCTGGTCTCGACCTACGAGTTAGGCCGTCAACCCTTCGCGATCGGAAGCGCCACAGCATGGCTTCGGCGAGCCCGTTGTGAGGTGTCTTGCATCGATCTCAGTCGTAATCCCGGTTCTGCCAACGACTTCGACGGCGCGGACCTGATCGCCATCTCTCTCCCGATGCACACGGCCACCCGCCTGGCCGTGCCTCTGATTCAAGCGATTCGAAGCAGCGGGTCGCACGCGACCATCTGTACCTTTGGACTCTACTCGGCAATAAATGCTCATTATCTTCAGAGCATCGGCGTCGATCGGGTATTGGGCGCCGAATGGGAGCAAGATCTCCAAAATTTGGCCCTAAGCCTTGCCGATTCAGGATCTTACGAGGGGTTTGGCTTCGTTCCGTCAAAAAAGGTACCCAAGCTCCAATTCCTCACACCCGACCGCTCCGAGCTCCCCGACCTTACGTTGTACGCCCACCTGAAAACCGCATCGGGATCCAAGATAGCCGGGTACACCGAAGCCACAAGAGGCTGTAAGCACCTGTGCCGCCACTGCCCTGTGGTGAATGTGTACCAGGGTGCTTTCCGCGTAATCCAGCACGACGTCGTCCTCGCCGACATCCGCCAACAGGTCGCAGCCGGCGCCCAACACATCACCTTCGGCGATCCCGACTTTTGGAACGGTCCAGGCCACGCCCGGCGCATCGTGGAGCAGCTCCATCGCGAGTTCCCCGACCTCAGCTACGACGTCACCATCAAGGTGGAGCACCTCCTGGCTCGAGCAGGGGACCTCGGACTCCTGCGGGACACGGGCTGCGCCTTCGTTGTCACTGCAGTCGAATCGCTCGATGACCAGGTGCTCGCGAAGCTCGAGAAAGGTCACACCCGCGCCGGCTTTCTAAAGGCGGTTGAGCTCTGCCGGAAAGCGGGCGTCACGCTGGCCCCCACGTTTATCCCGTTCACGCCTTGGACGTCGCTGGACAGCTATCGAGACCTGCTGCAGGTGCTCGCTTCGGAAGACCTGATCGAGAATACGGCTCCGATTCAATTGGCCATCCGGCTGCTGATCCCTGCCGGATCCAGGCTCCTGGAACTGGCCGATGTCCGGGAGCGCATCTCGCATTACGATGCCGCAGCCCTGCTTCACCGATGGACTCACGCGAATCCCGCGATCGATGCCCTGGCTGAGCGCGCTATCAAGACGGTCCACGCAGGCCAGAAGGCGGGACTCACGCGATCTCAGATCTTCGCCCGCCTGTGGGACCTCGTTCATGAGCAGCCGCTGGGGGTCACAGAGTTGCTTCCCGCTCGTGCGACGGTCCCCTAT
>DASQVJ010000627.1:0-6628 GCA_035640835.1 Bryobacteraceae bacterium | reverse complement strand
GCGTCCGCCCAGATACCAGCCGATCCGCCGAAGAAGAACACAAAGAAGCTGCTCTTCATTGGCGAGGAGAAGGGCTTCCGTCACGAGGCGATCTCACATGCGATGGCCACCATCGAGCGCCTCGGCCGCGAGACAGGATTGTGGGAGACGCACATCCGCACTGACACCGAACCTTTGACTAAGAAGAAGCTCGAATACAATGCAAAGAATTTGAACGACTTCGACGCGGTGATGTTTTATACCGGAGGCACGCTCGAGCTCGACGACCAGCAGAAGGCGGACCTGATGTCGTTCATTCGAGACGACGGGAAAGGTTTCATCGGCGTACATAGCGCAGCGATTACGTTCGTGAAATGGCCCGAGTATGGCGAAATGTTAGGCGGCTATTTCGACGAGCACCCCTGGGGAACATTCCCGGCGCCTATTCTGGTCGAGGACCCCAAATTTCCCGGCATGGAGAAGTGGCCTGAACGATTCCAACTGACCGATGAGATCTATCAGATCCGAAACTATTCGCGCGCGAATACTCGCGTGCTGATGCGTTTGGATGCATCGAAGATTGACTTGGCGAACCCGAAGGTCAAACGAAAAGACCGTGATTTCGCCGTGAGCTGGGCCAAGACGTACGGCAAGGGGCGCGTGTTCTACTCGACGCTCGGCCATGTTACGTCCAACTGGGACCGTCCGGATATGCAGGCGATGTATATCGGCGCCATCCAATGGGCGCTCGGCCTGGTGGATGCTGATGTCAGGCCGCGGCCGTTGGAACAGGGCAAATAGCATGAACCTCAGTCGCCGCTACTTCACACGAACACTCGCGGCCGCTGTCACAAGCACCGCGCTACGCGCTGATCACCGGCTGAACATCGGTATCGGAGCGTATACGTATCACAACCTCTCGGTCGACGCCATGATCGAGCAGTTGCGAGCTCTCGACATCAAGGAAATCGAGATGTCGCGCGGTGAATTCATGAACTTCAAGAAGCCGCCTCCCAAGATGTTCGAGAGCTTCCGTAAGAAGATCGATGCAGCTGGCATACGCTGTGTCTCGTATTATGCTCCGACGATCAAGGTAAGAGACGATCTCGACGGGGCGATACGCTTTGCCCGCATTCTGGGATGCTCGAACATTACGGGCGATCCGACGGGAGAAATCCTCAAGTACGTGGATGAGCGGATGACCGCCGAGCGTCTCAGCTTCGGGATCCATAATCACTACTTCAAGAATCGCAAGTTCGATTACGAGAGCCCGGAGGATATTCTCAGAGCACTGGAGGGGCTTTCCGATACGGTCGGTTGCACGCTCGATGTTGGACACATCGTGTCATGTGGTTACGACACCGTTGACGCGGTGCGGAAGCTTGGGCCGCGCCTGAAGCTAGTACATCTCAAGGACATTCAAGCGGCCGGCGGCGAGGTCAATGTACCACTCGGAACCGGCCTGTGCAAAATTCCCGAGGTCATGAGCGAGTTGCGCCGCATCGGGTTCAAGGGTCTGGTCGCTTTCGAATACGAGAAGGAAGGCAACATAAATGAGGATGTCCGGCGGCAGGTCGCCTATGCGCGCAACCTTGCTTAAGATTGTTCCCTCATTCTTCTCGCAGCTGTAGGACGCACGCCTCTCAAACCGGCTCACAAACATCATCGCCGCGACCCGCAAACTCCACACACCATGAAAATGGGCAGAGATTGGCCGGTTAAGTCTCGCTACCATCGATTGAGCGTCCGCCAACAGTCGAAAACAGAACCGCAGGCGCTCACATTCAGGTAGCGCCTTGCTCCAAGCTGAATGCGCGGTGCGCAGTTCTGTTCGAAAAATCCCAGTTAGCACCCCAAAACCGTCAGGGCAAAGCTTGGAAAGATCAAGTGGATAAAATTCAGTGTCGAAATAATCTTGCCGAACCACGAAAGCGGATGAAATGACGGTCGCCACACCGCTCTAGCTGCACTCGCCGTCTGATGGTTGGTTGATAGTCATATTGTGAGATGGAGCAACATGCACGGTCCGTGCGGCGAGAATGGAATCATGCGGAAGAGGATAGTGGGACCGCATCATGCCAGGCAAGCAGGCCACTCGGACAAGGGCTGGCTCGATCTCGAAAAGATCGCGACAGTGGAGGTAACGTCGGAGGATCCCAATTTTCCGATTGAACATGCGTTCGGGGCAAACGAGGGAGCGGGCTGGCGCGCATCTCAAGGTGGTGAACAGCAGATCCGTATTATCTTCGATAACCCTGTGGCGGTGCATCGAATGGAACTCCGTTTCCAGGAAGCGTATTGCGAGCGAACGCAGGAATTTATTCTTCGTTGGTGGTCTGCATCAGGCGGGCCGGCTACAGAAATTGTGCGCCAACAGTGGAACTTCAACCCTGCAACCTCAAGGACGGAAATCGAAGATTATGTGGTCGATCTCGACGCCGTCTCAGTTCTGGAATTAGCAATTCGGCCCGATTTGCATAGGCCGGAAGCCGTTGCTACTCTAGCCTCGTGGCGCGTGGGCTGATACCGTCGCGTCCCCATCACCTACATTGCTCCGGTGTTTTACCCGGGAATACATTTCACGACAAGGGATCGCTGATCCGGCGTGAGTTGATCGACGGCCTTAATGGGGTGCCCGCACCGGCCGTGCGAGAGGGACTTGGTTCGTCAAACTGACGGTCAGCAAGGTCGGAGGTTGTCTCGCCAAAGTGGTCGCCCCGCCAGTGTCGTATGGAAGGCGTAAACCGCCAGCATCACAACGCTCAACGCGGCTAGCAGAGCGCTCTCGGCGTACCACGCCGATCGCGAAAATGGCGATGGGAATACTTCGGCGACGTTGACTACATAGAGCAACGCCGACGTGCTGAGGACTCCAAACCGGGTGAGAGCGTACCAGATAAAGGAGATAATAACGATGCCGCTAATCGTCGCGCCCGGAAACGGAGGAACCAGGGACGTGGTGCCTATAAAAAGCAGGGCGGCGAGCCATTGCACTCGGACGAGCAGGAGGAACAGCGTTAGCAAGAACAGCGAGCTGAGAGCCCCGCCCACGGCAAACACACAAGCCATGCACCAGGCCGAGCACCATCCGCCGGCGGTCGACATCACTTGCGGTGCGATGGATGCGTTGAACGGCGATACCAGGGGGCGTACTACGCATAGCGCAATAGCCCCGAGAACGCAGCCGGCGAGCAAGTCCGCTCCCACCAGAGGATCACGCAGACGGCCGTTCAGGAACCGGCTCCAGGAGATCAACGTCCGCGGTGATCGTCGCCTGACATATGGTTCGAATGCCATATACAGCGCCCAGAAAATCGCTCCAACCGTCAGGGCATCTCGCGTGGCAAAGAACACCAGGCCGGCTTCGGCGATCGTCGGCACGTGGTGCTGCCAGGCAAAACTCCGAACGAAAGTGCATACGAAGGCGAACGCCGCAAGGCGAAAAGCACCGCGCCTGTCACCCAGGCCCATGCGGTTGTTCTTCCACGCCAGGACTCCTGCGCCGGCCGGGATGACAACCAGAAAGACGAGAACCGCGGGAAACGGAAAATTACCTCTCACAACAGGCTCGGTCCGGACTTCAGGAGTCCACGGCCCGACGATTCTGAAGAAAACCGGCCTTCCCTCGTAAGCGGCCGCTTCGATCCTCACCGTCTGCCCGGGCACCTCATCCCATGTGCCTACCCATGCTGCTCGAGTATCACTATGCGTACGGGGCGCCAATAGCGGCTCGGTTCGGATATACCGCCCCATGTCAAGCCCGGCGGCCGCAAACAACCGAGTCCAATCGGGAGCCGGCTTGGCGAGGTCAGGATGCAGACCTCCAGTTAGCTGCGCGTCCAGTTCGACGAGTCTCCCCTCCGAATCGAGAACTGCTCCGAGCATGCCCGGATCGAAGTTTCCGGGTTGCGTCCGCGTGATGAGGTAGCCGGATGGATGATAAATGTAGCGAGGGCTTTCGCGGTACCAGAAGAATAGAGCCGGCGGCCGATTCGCCTGAATGCGCGCATGGCGCGTGGAATCGTCTTTCTCAGCGGCCAGGTGTCGCAGGTACTGGGCGTCGTATTCCCATCCGAATGCAGTGTCCACGGGACGCTGCGTATAACCAAGCGATTTGACTATATCGCGTGCTTTCGCCGCGAGGACTTGCGACGAGTTTTCCATTGGGATCTGGTTGACGATATCGCGTCTTTGCCGCACGAAAGAGAATGCCGCAAGCCCAACGATCACGGCAACAAGGCAGGCGATGGCAACCGGTACACGCAGGCCTTCGACTGCACCTGCGTCGGCAACGGCTTCCGGAGAAGGTACCTCGCCCGCGGCCAGCGCAACGGTAATCGGATCGGCCCCGGGCAGGGCAGCCGAAACGGCCAGTGCCGTGGCGGGGCGCATTCGGGGATCCTTCTCCAGGCAGCGGTTTATCACTCTCTCCACAGTTGGGTCGAGCTCATCGTCCCCACTTTCGCGCGATGGCCGCCTGCCAGTAAACAACTCGTGGAGCAGGATTCCCAGCGCATAGATGTCGCTCCGCGACGTAACCTCCCCGCCCGCACGCTGTTCCGGCGACATATAGGCCGGAGTGCCGCTTCGGGGGTCCCGAATCTGTTCGGCCACCGCGGCAAGCCCGAAATCGGTAATCCGTATCTGACCCTTGCCGTCGAGCATGATGTTGGCCGGCTTCAGATCGCGATGGATCACACCCTTCTCGTGCGCAGCCGCGAGGCCGGCGCAGAGCTTTCGGGCCACCTCCAATGCCTTTTCGTGTGGGAGTTTGCCGATACGCCGCAGCAGGGAGTCCAGGTTTTCCCCATCAACGTACTCCATGCTCAGAAACGTCAACCGGTCCGCCTCTCCGATGTCGTACACGCGGCAGACATAGGGATGGGTCACCTGCCTGGCCATCCGCACCTCATTAAGGATTCGGGCCAGCGCGCCTGCATCAGAGCGGGCCTGGTGCGGCAGGAATTTCAGCGCCACGGCCTGCCCCAGGAGCAGATCGTCAGCCCGATATACGTCGCCCATGCCACCGCTCCCGAGCAGATTCACGATTCGGTAGCGCTGCGCCAGTATGGCGCCCGCTGGAAAGCCGACACGCACCTCCTCATTTGGTCGTGAGATCGTGGAGTCACTCGACAGGTCTGAATCGCCAGCCAACATGCGCCGCACTTCGTCTACAAGCTCACGATCTCCGCCGCATGCACGCAACAGGAAGTCATGACGGTGCTCGCGCGGTATCTCCACTGCGCGTTCGAACATGTTCCGGATGTGTTGAAAACGCTCGGGAGACATGTGTTCATCCACTCCCCCCTCGATCTTCACAGGATAAATCGAAACGCGTTGCTTTGTTCCTGACCAGCCGTTCAACCGCTACGCCATTGCTCCTCTCTGTCGAACTATTCCGCCAATCCGAAAGGCGTGCCGATTGCCCGCAACACATGTCTGCGCCGTCTGCCAGGTGCCGAGGCGGCTAGTCGTCGATAACTGCATGGGTCAGGGCCCAAGGGGATAGAACTGCTTGCGGTGTTCTTCTGCGTACTGTTGCAGCCGTGCAGCGACTTCGGGGTTTTCGGCCAGCACGTTCCGCGTCTCGTTCGGATCCTTTGTGAGATCGAACAGCGACAACTCGATGCTTTCCTGGCTGAACTTGCCGGGCGCGCCGTCGTGGCCCTCCTCGATCAGCTTTGCGTAACGGTGCGGGACGTGAAGTTTCCAGCGTCCGTCGCCGCTAATGACACCTTCGAAGTTAGCGCCGGTCGAGAACGCATAATACTTCTGCGGGTTCTTTGCGCCGGGCCTGTTGGTGATGAGATCCCATTGATTCAGACCGTCGATCGAAGTCGTCGGCAGCGGGGCTCCAGCGAGCGTGGCCAGCGTGGGCATGATATCGATCGAGCAGAAGGTCTGATCCGAGGTGCTTCCTGCTTTGATTCCGGCTGGGTAGCGCATGATGCAGGCAGACCGCAGGCCTCCGTTGAACGAAGTCAGTTTAGATTCACGGAACGGCGTCTTGCCTGCGTGGTTCCCGTACGACCGCCACGGTCCATTATCGGAACTAAGGAGGACCAGCGTGTCGTTCGCGACGCCTGCTTTGTCGATGGCCTTGGTAATTTCGCCGATGGACCAGTCGATCTCCATCATTACGTCAGCGTAGAGGCCCTTGCCCGATTTGCCTTTGAACTTATCGCTGCAGAAGAGCGGCACATGCGGCATGGTGTGCGGGACGTAGAGGAAGAACGGTGATGCTTTATGGCGTTCGATGAAACTGACCGCGTGCTCGGTGTACCAGGTCGTGAGCATGGGTTGGTGTTCGGCCGTGACGCGCTCGATCGTGATTTTGCCGTTGTCCCAAAACTGCAGCGGATTTTGGCGAAACACCGCGGCGCGATCAGGTTGGGGATGAAACTCCCACATGTCGTTTGAGTACATGAGCCCGCAGGATTCGTCGAAGCCCCGGGCTTGCGGACGCGTTTCGGGCTGATCTCCCAGGTGCCACTTACCGAAGCAGCCAGTCTTGTAGCTAGCCTTTTTCAACACTTCGCTGAGGACGGGAAAGCTGGGCTCGAGACCTCGGGCGCGAGGTGGATGAGCTCCGAAGACTTTCGTGCGGCCCGGGTAGCAGCCAGTCATCAGCGCCGAACGTGACGCGGAG
>DASQVJ010000626.1:0-5882 GCA_035640835.1 Bryobacteraceae bacterium | reverse complement strand
CAGACCCCTGTTGGGCGGAGAATTCAGTCCTTCGCGGCGCGAGGATCGTGCCGTAAACCCGTGCATTAGTTGCGCCAGCGTGAGTGTCGAGAAGGCCATTGAGGAGGCGGCGTTCGGGTTGGATCGAGCGAGTCCGGCCATATAGCTCAGGAAGGCAGAACCAGCCATAACAGCAGCGCTACGACCGAGTTGCGGGCTATCTTGCGAGCTCACGATGGGCTGGGTGGCGTCACGAGGACCCGCTCGCATGATGTTCTCGTGAGCCGGCTCCTGGGTGAGCGCAAGTTCCGGGAATATGTCGGATATCAGGTTCAGCCAGAGCAGTTGACGCGGGTTCAGCGCGTGTCCGAATCCGCCAGCGACAGAAGCGAGGGTGAGCACAACCTCACTCGCATTCGTTGCTGAAATGTAATGGATTGCTCGGCGGATCCCCTCGTGCACGCGACGGCCTTCGCGGATACAGGCGACCAGGACCTCGAGATTGTCGTCGAGCAGCAGTATGTCGGCCACCTCGCGAGCGGTGCGCGTGCCATTCTGCCCGAGGGCGATGCCAACGTGTGCCGCCCTCAGCGCGGGCCCGTCGTTGATGCCGTCTCCGGTCATTGCAACGATGCAACCTTCCTGCTGGAGACGTTGTACGATCTTGAGCTTATCTGCCGGGTTCACGCGGGCAAAGGCATCGACGTCGCGCAGGCTCCGTCCGGTCTCTGCACGTGAGAATGCAGTCGCGTCCATGACGACCGGGTCGTGACCGTTATGGAGGCCAATGCTGCGGCTGATGGCGCGAGCTGTGCCCGGCTGGTCGCCAGTGATCATGACTGGACGAACCCCGGCAGCTCGTATCTCGGAAATGAGCGCGCGCATTCCCTGCCTTGGTGGGTCGGCCAAGGCGACCAGTCCCAGCCAAACGAGCCCCGGAGGTTTCGAATCCGTTTTCAACGTTTCGGCGTAGCTGACACCCAGAACTCGCATGCCTTGGCTGGCCAGAGCCTCGTTTGCCGCCTCGGCCTCTTTCTTAGTGGCTCGCGTCAGGCTTCGCACTTTTCCGCCGGCGAAGACGCCATCACAGCGAGCGAGCACTTCGGTCGGACTTCCTTTGACAGCAACGATCTGGACGCCCGTATCCGTTTCATGATGCGTCTCCAGATAGTTACGACCCGACGCGCGCTGCAGAAGGTGTGTCATTGGTGCGCGCTGTCGCAGTACGCCGATATCCAGGCCAGCCGCAGTGGCCGACCTGATCAGCGCGGATTCCGTTGAGCTCCCATTCACGGGCTGCTGCTGCTCTGCAGTATCCAAATCGGCTTCGTTGCACAGGCAGCAGATCTCAAGCAGCTTCCTTAACTCCGGCACATCGAGCGGCGAAACGGGCTCGGTCTCGAAGTAGAACTTCTTGCCGGTCACCTTGTAGTGCCGGCCACCGGCGGAGATCGCCGCGACGCTCATCACGTTTTCTGTGAGAGTGCCGGTCTTGTCGAAGCAAACGATGTCGACCTTCCCCAGCGTTTCGATGGCGTCGAGCCTGCGAACCAGAACGTTGATCGATCTTAGTGAGCGCAAGCCGCGCGCCAGACTGAGCGTCGCAACGGTGGGCAATCCTTCAGGAACTGCTGCGATCGCAAGCGAGAGCGCCGACTTGACCATTTCGAGCAGCGAAAAACCGCGCAACAAACCAACCAGGAACACTACGCCGGCTGCAGCCCCGGTAAACATCAACATTTGAGTGCCCAAGGCGCTCAACTGTGTTTGCAATGGCGTTTGCGGCTGTAAGGAACTCCCGATCAAGCGCTGGACGGCGCCAATCGCGGTAGTATCGCCGGTTGCAACCACGACGGCGACGCCGGTTCCACCGAGGACCACGGTGCCGCGGTAGACCATGTTCGAACGGTCCGCAAGTGGCACGGAAGGGTCGTCGAGGATCTCCGGGCTTTTGTCGGACGGCAGGCTTTCGCCCGTCAACGCGGATTCATCAATGGTCAGGCTCTCGGCCGTGACCAGCCGCGCATCGGCCGGAACCCAGGCTTCGCGAGCGAGAAGCAGGATGTCGCCAGGCACGCACTCCTCGCCTGGAATCTCGATGCGGGCACCATTGCGCAGCACCGCTGCCCGCGGCTCCGGCAAGTCCGTAAGAGCATGGATAGCCCGCTCCGACTGCAACTCCATGTAGCAGCCTATCCATGCGTTGACGACTACAACAGCCGCAATGACGACAGCGTCCACGATCCCGCCGGTCGCAACCGACAGAACCGCGGAACCGCACAACAAGAGCGTCGGCAGGCTTTTGAATTGCTCGATAAAGAGTTTGAGAGCGGAGCGGGGGCGCGGCCTTGCCAACCGATTGTCCCCATAGGTGCGGAGGCGCTCCAGTGCTTCCGAAGAATGCAGACCGTGATCGACAGAGGTGTTCCAGTGCTGGACGACCAGCTCCGGATTCATCGTGTGCCAGCCGTTGTTCGAGATTGCAGTGTCGGCGGGCGAGACTTCATCCTTTCTCGAAGGCTTTCCCTTGCGATCAAAGAGGGACAGGGCCGAAGTCAGGATGTTCTTTGTCGCCCGACTTGGCTCACGGTGGTGCGTGTCGGGTTCGGCTGGTGGGTTCAGGACAAAATCTGTGACGATCGCTTCAACTTCGAGAACGACCGCACTTACGTCGCGAGACGGAGCGAAAATGACCAGTACGTGTGCGGTAAGTACGCTAGCCTCGACGCGTTGGATTTCCCCGGATTTCGAGAGTTGCCGTTCAAGTGCCGCTTTCAGCTCTCGCTGTGCCCTGAGGGCCGGCACTCGTAGGCGCGCCCTGCCGCGAACGGCGGTGTGCACAGGCGTAACAGTCGCCTCGGCGGTCCGAAAACTGCCAGACACCAAATCAGGATCGCGCGTTGTAACCTCATTGTCAAGGTTTTCTAACCTTATCGACACAAATGTTCCTATCTTCTTGAAATGGGCGGAACCCCCTAGATCCCGGCGCCAGATTCGCAACGGCGGGATCGCGTCCGGCCGGGGGCTCTACGGTACCGGTTGTCCGCATCGTGCCCCGGACCTATACTTGTTGATCTGTGCGGAAGGAGACGGCGAACTTCGAGGCGGTACGCGCGTTGGCACGCGATTTTCCGGACTTGCATGAGAGCACGATGTACGGTTCGCCGGCGTTCAAGATTGGTAAGCGCTTGGTTGCGTGCGTCGCGATTCACCGGTCGGCGGAGCCCGGGTCCCTTGTCGTCCGCACCGATTTTGAGCAGCGCGACGCGCTTCTCGCTGACGATCCGGGAACGTTCTACGTGACGGACCACTACGTCGGGCACCCCGTGGTGCTGGTCCGAATGAACCGCCTGAAGCAGGACCAACTCCGCGAACTCCTCGCCGCCGCGCGACAGTGTGTCCTCCGGCAGGCCGATCAGAAGAGAGCTCGGAGCCGAGTGCGGGACAGTCATGATTGAAAACCATGCGCAGGAGACTGAAAATCAAACCGCGCCGCTAAGGAACAAAGTCGCTGTGGTCACGGGGGCCAGTCGGGGTGCGGGACGGGGAATCGCCGTGACGCTGGGTGCCGCAGGCGCGACCGTGTATGTTACCGGACGCAGCGTGAGAGGCCAAGCGACTACCGAGAATCTTCCAGGCACGGTTGAAGAAACTGCGGAGCTCGTATCCGCGCGTGGCGGCACAGGAATTGCTGTCCGTTGCGATCATACCGTCGATTCAGATGTGGAAGAGCTGTTCGGACGCGTGCAGCGCGAGGAGGGACGAATCGACCTGCTTGTTAACAACGCGTGGGGCGGCTATGAGCATCACAATCCCCGGCACTTCGTCGCC
This sequence comes from Bryobacteraceae bacterium, assembly GCA_035640835.1. Classification (GTDB taxonomy): domain Bacteria; phylum Acidobacteriota; class Terriglobia; order Bryobacterales; family Bryobacteraceae; genus DASQVJ01. Next base: position 2,072 of record DASQVJ010000626.1, on the reverse strand, counting down.
CCGTTTTACGAGCAGCCGCTGCGCCACTGGGAAGGGATGTTCACAGCGGGCGTGCGAGCCACTCTGATGGCGAGTCGGTTTGCCGCGACGCTGATGCTACCGCGAAGAGAGGGGCTGATCATCAACATCACAGCGTGGGATCGGGACAAGTTTCTTGGAAATGTGTTCTACGATGTCGCAAAAGCGGCTATCAACCGAATGAGCTACGGAATGGCGCGTGAGCTCAGGCCACACAACATCGGAGCCATCGCGCTCGCCCCGGGATTCATGCGGACCGAGCGCGTCGCAGCGGCATTTGAAGGTGCCGGCAACAAAGATTATCTGAACTTCACGGAATCACCGGAATACGTCGGTCGTGCGGTGGTGGCACTTGCGACCGACAAGAATGTCTTGGAGAAATCCGGGAGAGTTCTGGCCGTGGGTGATCTGGCCGAGGAATACGGATTCAGCGACATTGACGGCAGGCGGATTCCGGCGTTCAAGATTCCCGACGAGGTGTGAGTTCGCGGCGAACCGCACTGCTTGTCACGGGTTCAATCATTCGGTGCGCACTGAGCCCAGCTCTCGGCCAGTCGCGACGCGTCAGGCTGGGTCCTTTGTTCCTGTTGCCGTCCTCGGACGCGCGTGCTCCGCGCTTCGGTAGAACTCTGCTCTGACATCTGAGATCACTCGTGACACTGTGGCTTCGTCGTTTTTGAATCGGGTGAGCGCCTGGCGAACCATTTCGACACCACCTTCGAACTCGGGTTGGATGACGGCGTTCACTCCGAGCTTGCAGAGCTCCTGAATGTGATCAGGCCGAACGGCGCGAGCAATGATCGTGAGGTTGGGGTTCAGGTGCCGGGCCCGAATAGTAGCGAGACGTAGCGTATTCTGATCGGGCACGGCAAGCAGCAGAAGCCGCGCACGGCTGACTCCCGCGACATGCAGGATCTCGTCGCTCGTGGCGTCGCCCCAAACCGATTGAATGCCCTCGGACGAGAGTTGTTGGAACAGCGTGTGGCTGAGTTCGACGACTAAGACGGGGATGCCTGCCTTGCGGAGTCCGCCAACGGCAGCTTTGCCGGTACGTCCATAACCGGCGATGATGGCGTGGTCGTGAGGAAGCGTGTCCGGGATCTCGAAATGTCGGGCTGGTGTTGAGGGCTTCATCAAACGCCGCCATGCGCGGCCAAGTGGAAGTGCCAGTCGATAGGCGAACGGTGACAGCGCCATGGTCAGCACAGTGCTGGTCAGGACGAGGTCGTAGGTAGGCTTCGAGATCATGCCTGAGCTGAGACCGCTGCGGGCAAGGACGAAAGTGAACTCACCAATTTGCGAAAGGCCCAGTCCGATGATCCAGGGAGCCATGTTGACGTAGCCGAAGGCTCGTGCGATGCCGCCGAAGACGAGTGCTTTCCCGAGTATGGTGAGGACTACGATCGCGATGATCTGGGCAAGGTTGGCGGCGATGAACGCGGGATCCAACAGCATCCCGACACTCACGAAGAAAAGCAATCCGAAGACATCTCGAAGAGGCACGACGTCGCTGAGCGCCTGGTGGCTGAACTCGGATTCGCTGAGCACGAGGCCGGCGACGAAAGCGCCCAATGCGAACGAGAGTCCGGCGAAGTAGGCGGCGTAGCCGACTCCGATTCCGATCGCGACTACAGAGATCAGGAACAGTTCCCGCGAACCCCATTCCAGAATGCGCCTGAGCAGTTTGGGCAGGAGCCAGGTGCCGAGGAGCGCGGCCGCAGCAAGCAGCCCCGCAGCAACAATCATTGAGCGAGCTAGTCGGCCGAAGATGTTGCTCAGGTCTTCGAGCTGCGGTAGGACCACCAGCATGGGAACGACCGCGAGGTCCTGAACCACCAAAAGTCCAATCATGACGCGGCTGGCGAGGGTTGTCGTGAAGCCACTTTCGGAGAGCATCTTCAAGACGATGGCCGTGCTTGAAAGGGAGATCATTGCGCCGAACCAGATTGCTTCGGTCAGGCGCATGTTGAGCCACCGTGCTGCGATTAAGGTGCCCAGGGCGGACGTCAGCAGGATCTGGATCGGTCCGCCAATCAAAGCGACTCGGCGGACGG
>DASQVJ010000625.1:0-12541 GCA_035640835.1 Bryobacteraceae bacterium | reverse complement strand
GCGAATCAGATCGTTGATCCGATCTTGGATTTTGCGCGTTTCGGCGAAATCACCCCGCTGACCCGCTGTCCACGCTTGAACGAAAAGCTCCGGGACCAGGTTATAGAAGCTGCCGATTCCACCGGATGCGCCCATCAGGATCCCGGCAGCGAAGGCTTCATCCCGACCATTGAAAATCACATGCCCGGCGCGCGCGACCAGCGACATTCGGTAAAAGTCGAAGTCGGTGAACTTCAACCCGATGACATTTGGAATGGAACAGAGCTCGAAAATTTCTTCGAGCGTCGAGACCGATTTGGAGAACTCGGGGAAGTAGTAGACGAGGACTGGCAAGTCCGCAGCTTGAGCGATCGCCTCGTAGTACGCTCGAACCTCCGCGAAGGAGAACGAAGAAGCTGGAGGTAAACTTGCGACCGCATGTGCTCCGCTCTTTCGAGCGTGCCGTGCGAGTGCCACCGCTTCCGCTGTTCGGGGAGCTCCGACGTGTATCACGACTGCCTTGCCAGGCGGGCTGTTGCGGACAGAGACCTCCGTCATGCGCATGCGTTGGCCGGCGTCAAGAAACAATCCTTCGCCTGTCTGACCGCATACGTACATGCCATCGGATCCAGCTTCATACAAGCGTTGAAGCAACCGCTCGGCGGCATCGGTTGCCACCTGCTCGTTCGAGTCCAGGGGAGTAATCAGGGCTGGCAGAACGCCCTCAAGAGTCTGTTTCATTCCACCACCAGTCCTTTGAACCCATCAAGCGAAAACTCGGGCCCACGAACGAAGTCGAGAATGCGACGTTCGCGTTTCCGAACACTATCCACCGCTGCCGGTAGCTTGTCCTCAACACCGCTGGGGACCGTGATCAATCCATTCTCGTCGCCATGGAGCAGATCGCCGGGCTTGACCACCATCCCCATAATCTGTACAGGTTCGCCAGATCGCACAATACGGAAGTTGGCGTGGCTGGCGACGCTGCCTCTTGCGAAGTAGTGGAATCCAAGATTCCGCACTTCCGGCAGATCGCGGACCGCGCAATCGCTGACCAAGCCGACTGCACCCAGACGTGTAAAGAACGAAGCCATCACCTCGCCGCAGTGAGCTGCGTAGCTACCGTGTCCACCGATCTCTTGCAGCACGATAACGGCCGGCTTCGGCGCTTGCTCCACAAGCCTGTACAGATCGATGAAGCGATCAAGCTCGAAGCCATCCATTTGGGTGACGGTCTCAACGTGAGCCGTAACAGCGTAGCCGCACATCCTGCCCAGCTCCGGAAACAGACAACGGATCTCGAGCGGAGTGAAGCCTTCGTGATTCGGTCGGCGGTGCAGCAGCTCGATGCCGTTCACCAGCGTCGGCGTGTCCACCGACTTGAGATATTCGATCCAGGCGCTATTTGTTGCCATTCTTCTTTCCGGTATCCTTACCATTCGTCAGCCAGCCCATGTTGAACCGCGCGAGTGTTAACGCCTCCGATCGGAAGTGATTGTCGCCAGTCCCTCCGCGCTCATACAGCAACAGGATCGTACCGTCGCGGGCCACTGCCAGATCGGAGTATCCGGACCATCCTTCTTCGATCGTCTTGCGCACGGGCCACGTCTGACCTTCGTCATAACTCAGAGCTACCGAAACATTCTTCCGATCACGCGGCCGACCGGGCTGCTCCTTCCCATCGCCTCGCTGCAAGTTGTGGGGGTTCGAGAACAACATACGGTTGCGATCACTGTCCCTGGTCGTGGAATAACGCACAAGGCTTGCCATGCAGATCGGTTCGAGTAGAGCATCATCGAAGCGAGGCTCCGACCAGTTCGTCGCACCATCCTTGCTGAGGGTCACAATCCGCCGGTTCTCCTTCGATTCGCTACGGGCATTCAGCATAACGGAGCCATTTGCGAGCTGAATCGCAGCCGTCTCATTCGGAATGACGAACTTCTCTGTGTCCGGCAACGCGATTGCGCCGCTCTTCCAGCTCTTGCCCTTGTCGTCGCTGTAAATCGTGCCTGCGACGGATGGGCGATGCGCATGCCCACCCGTCCCAAGTGAGAGCCAGATGGGAATCAGCAGCCGCCCATTCGTCAACTGGATCCCGTGACCTGGACCCGTCGCCAGCACCTTCCAGTTGTACGTGGGCCGGAACCCTTCGAACGCTGATGTGATCTCTACGGGCCTCGACCAGGTGACCCCATCATCTTTGCTCCGCGTGTAGAACGCGCGCATGTATTCGAGGCAGAACACGAAGTGGACCGTGCCATCGCGATCCGGAATCGCGACGGGGTTGTTGTAGGTCACATCGTCGGTGTTTGCGAGGTTTTGAGCCAATGCGACAGGGTTCTTCGTTTTCGGTCCCGGCACGTCCGCGATCTTCGTCATCGCCGACCACGTGTTCCCGCCATCCGTGCTCCGGCGCATCACGACATCGATGGTGTTCCAATCGCCCTTTTCGCTCTTGCGAGCTTCGGCATACGCCAAGATCGTTCCTTTGGCGGTCACTACGATCCCAGGGATGCGATAGAGGGCGTACCCGTGTTCTCCGGCTCGAAAGACATCGGTTTTCGAGATCTCCGCTTTCGTAATCTCCGCGCCTGCCGCAAGGGGCCCGATCGCGGCGCATAGTAAGACTGTAGTTCGTAGCAAGTGAGGTCCTCTCATCCGAAGCTTCTAGAACTGGTATTTGAGTGCCAGCTGCACATTGCGTCCGTCGCTCGCGGTCAGAATGCGACCGAAGTTCGGGTTCGTCACCACGGTATTGGGGTTTCCGAGTACCTTGTGGTTGAGGATGTTGAATGCCTCAGCGCGGAATGTGAGCCGGTGCCGCTCGGTAATGAAGAAGGTCTTGTGCAGACCTGCATCGTAAGTGAACGCCGACGGACCTCGCAGCGCATTGAACCCCAGATTGCCGTAGCGGCGCTGAGCAGTGGGCGTGGCATTGTCAAATGCGGCGAGATTCAGCCAGGTCAGTGCACTCTCATCGCGAATATAGGGAGCCACACCCAGACGCAAATCAGGACGCTGTCCGTCGGTCCGCCCGCTGCCAACGAAGTCGCGGCCGGAGGTCACGTTGAGAGGCAACCCGGATCGCCAGTTCAAGATGCCTTGAAAGGTCCAGCCGCCGAACATTTGCTTCGTCCAACCGGACTTGGCGAGTGATCCTGAGGGAATCAGGAACGAGTAGACGCCGGTGAATCGATGGCGAATGTCGCCCTGTTTCGGGCCGTATGAGCCCGCCAGGTTGTTGAAGTCCTGCATGGTGGTATCTGAAAAGGTAATCGTGCCATCAGCCGCGCCGTACGCCATCGCCTTTGCCCAGGTGTAGTAGGCATCAAACGTGAGCCCCTTCCAGAGCCTTTGATTCGCCGAAAGCTGCAGAGCGTGGTAGCTGATGCGAGCGGAATCTTCAAAGAACATCACGTCACCGAACTCCGGCCGAGGCCGCCGGCCAGTCGCCGGGTCCACCAGGTTCACGTTGCGCGGGGCGAGCAGATGGAGCGTCCGACTGCCCACGTACGCGCCCTGAACCACCAGCGAATTTGTGATCGCCCGTTGGATAGAGAAATTCCATTGACCTGCGTATGTGTCGCGGATGTTGTAGTCGGCGATTTGCCGTGCGAGAACGAGTGATGCGGGCAGGAGTGCAGGATTCGCGGCCACTTCGTTTACGAAAGACATCGACAAAGGGAACGAACGGAAGTTGGCGGGAACATCTGCAGGCGTGAAGTTTGTCACGAAGGGCAGCTTAGGGTCGATGAACGCCATGTCGTAGTAATAGATGGGTTGCGGCGGCACATAGCCGATGCCTCCGCCCGCCCGAATCACCCACTTCTGATGACCCGTTGGATCCCACACGAGACCGACACGAGGTCCCCAGTTGTTTCGATCCGCTGCAAACATGGGCTCCTGAACACCATTGAATGCGCCAAACGGGTCCGAGCTGGCCACGTTGAATCCTCCACGTAGCGGCGGATAGTATTCGTAGCGAACACCAACATTCAACTGCAGGCGAGGCGAAAGCCGGATGTCGTCCTGCACATAGAATCCGTAGTTCCGAGTTCGTAGTCCTTTGCCGCCGCCGAACAGAATTCCGATACGATTTGCGCGATCGGCCATCAAGTCGGGGAGATTGTTATAGACGTGCGTCGGCTGGCCTCCTTGGCCACGAACACTTCGGACCTCGCGAATCTCAAAGCCGGCCTTGATTGTTTGACGTCCGTGTACGACGGTGAAATTGTCGGCGAGTGTGTAGGTGGTGGTTGTGAAGTTGATGAAGCTCGGAAGCGTGTCGTTTAAGCTCACGTCGAGCACCTGCACCCACGCTGGAACGGCTTCGCGTCCCGGCTCATTCCGAAACAGGTTCACTCGATTCACGCCTGCTCGCACTTCGTTGAACATGGTGGGCGAAATCGTCCAGCTATCCTGCAGAACGGCGTTGTGGAAGCGCGTTGGAAACACACGAGCCAAGGTCGGCTGCAGGTTCGGGACGAAGAAGTCCTGGTTGTTGTAGCTGTACCTTCCCGAGAGGCGATGGGCGCCCAGGTTGAGATCGCCACGCCAAAGAAACGTATCCTCCCGATTGCGTCGGGGGTCGTTGCGGCGGTGAAGACCAATCAGCGGATTCGACGTGGGCTCGTAAGTCGACGGCATGGTGCTCTGCAACACGTCGCGAATGGATGAAGGCACCGCGGCAAGCAAAGCGGGCGTGTAAGTGTTGCCCGTCACCTGAGTGTTCCGGGTGACTCGAGCGCCTTCGTAGTTGAAGAAGAAGAACAGACGGTCCTTGAGAATCGGCCCGCCCAAGTTACCGCCGAACTGATTCCATCGGAGCGCGGGTTTGGCCAGTCCGGAACGATTCGAGAAGAAGTTGTTCGCATCGAGCTTGTCGTTACGGAAGAACTCGAATAAAGTGCCGTGGAAGTCGTTCGTTCCGGCTCGGGTGATGACGTTCAATACGCCACCCGCCGATCTTCCGTACTCGGCCGAAAACGCATTTCCGGTTGCTTTGAATTCTTCGATAGCTTCCACGCTGACTGTGTTGATCAGCGCTCCGCCGCCGCCTGCGGACGTGTCGCTGGCGCTGCCGTTCACTTCGCCGAAGCTCATGTCGACGCCATCGAGCATCAGGTTGTTCGCCAGTGCCGACGAACCGTGGAACTCGATGCCGCCACGTCCTCCGGCTGCGCTCGACGGAGAGTTCACAACGCCCGCCTGCAACCCTACCAGCTGCTGGAAGTTGCGTCCATTCAACGGCAGCGCATCCACCTTGCTGCGATCCACCACCACACCGAGATCCGTCGTTGTCGCGTTCACCAAGGGAGCCGTTGCAACAACCTCGACTGTCTCCGCGATCTGACCGATTTTCATCTCGAGATCGATGCGCGGACGTGTACCGGCATTCAGCGTAAACTCCGCGCTGAGAGCTTTCTGGAAGCCATTCGCCGTGCCTTCGAGGACGTAGCGCCCAGGGGGCAAGAGTGGAAACTCGTAGTAGCCCGACTCGTTTGTAATCGCTTCACGATTTTCGTTCGTGCCCGTGTTCTTCGCTACTACCTGAGCACCAGCCACTGCTGCTCCACTCGGGTCGCTGACGTTTCCAACGATGGACCCGCCGCCAATTTGTCCATGCAGCGGCACATACAGGCAAAAAACCAAAAGGGCGACTAAGGCCCGTTGGAACAACGCTGTTCGCATGACTACTCCTCTTCAAAATCGTCTGGGCTGCCATCGCTAAGCCACGACCAGCCCTCGAGCATGTGGCGTCGAAATGTCTTGGTAATTTTCTTGCGATCGCGGCTCAGCAGCGCGTCCACCAGCTGCTGATGGCGCTCGTATCGTTCGGCGAGACCGGACCTCCACCGCTGCTCCACAGTCTCGTGAGAGCCGAAGCGTTCGTCTAATTCGTCGTCGCTCAAGCCCGGAAGGATGGAGGTATAGGCGAAGTAGCTGGTGCAGATCTGAGTCAGAATCCGGGTGAGCGTTTGATTGCCGGAGCACGTCCACACCATGCGATGGAACTCGAAGTCCTCACGCGAGCATTGGTAAAGCTCGGCGTGCTTGGCGTGTGACCCCATGGACTCCGCGAGAGCACACAGAGACTCGACGTCGCCGTCACCTATTCGCTTGCTGGCGAGCCACGCCGCGTAGGGCTCCAGTTGCAATCGAAGCCCGAGGATCTCTCGAAGCCGGTCTGCAGAGAGCTCGGTGACGAAGGTCGCGGTGTTGGTTTTCTTGACGACGAGCCCTTCCTGCTCGAGAACCTGCAAGGCTTCCCGCACGCTGGCCTGGCTGGTTCCCGTGCTTTGGGCGAGACCTCTTTCGACTAGCCGTTGCCCTGGCCGTACCTGACCTCTCAGGATGGCTTCGCGGATCCGGGATGCCAGCTGATCACGAATCGTGACTGGCGAGATCTTATCGACGCTCGGTGACATGATCGATGATCGATCACACTATCATCGATCAGTTCGTTTCGTCAAATCCACCGATCAAAGCAGCAGTGGCGGCACCGCCGCGCTCGGCGCCAAGGCCGGATCGTACAGTCGTAGGAGCACCAAACCGGTACCCGCCGATCCGAGCAGAAAACTCGGGCTCGGGCCGAAAGCGCCGATTCCGGATGCGTACTCTCCGCGCATCTGGGCCGTCTCGATCATCACCTGCCCCATGTACCGCGCGGCTTGCAGATGCGCCGCTTCACCCAGCACTCCGTACCCAGCCAGTAGCAACTCGATCTCTCCTGCTGCACCGTGGCAGAGCGAAGCGTCGGGCCCATCGGGCGGTGGCGGCATCCGGCGGATGATATCGATCGCAGCTCCAGCCTCGGCGAGAAGGTAGACTGCTCCAGTCACGGCATAAGCTGCGAGCCGAGCGATGCCGATGCCTGCCGCTCCACTGCATAACGACCGGGTGACCGTCATTGGCTCGGCCCAGTCGTGTGCCGGTGAACCGTACCAGCCTGCTTCGCCGCTGTGCCATAACCTTTCGGAGCGAAACGCTTGCTGTGCCGTGCTCGGATCTTCCTCGGTGCAAGCGGCCAACGCTGCCAGTGCCAAGCCCACGCCAGACGCACCTTTGGCCAACCCGACAGAGCTCCTCTGAGAGTGTTTGACGCGCCCGATCCCATCCGTCAAACGATGTGCGAACACCCTCGCGTGCTCGAGCAACTCGCGATCCTCACAGAGACTGAACATCCCAAGCGAGCCGAGCAACCGACCTGCCTCGCCCTCCCAAAGACCGAGTCCATTGACTTGGTTCTTGTTCACAGCCTCGACTGTGTGTTTGGCGGCCTTCAACCCAGCTTCTTGCAACTCCGCTGACTCAATCGCGCGACCTGCAGCCAGCGCAGTCCAGGCAATGCCAAGTGCTCCTTCACAGAAGCCCAGTCGACCTTCCGCAACCAGCTGATCAACCGAGTGAAGACTGTGCCGGAGAGCCTCGACCGCGACCTCCACCATCACAGGCTCATTGGCAGCGATCCCTGCGTTCATCAGAAACCAGGCGATACCTGCGGTGCCAGTGCCGAAGTCCGCACCGATCACGCGCGCCGTTCGATGCCACGTCTCAGAGTTCGCAATCTGGTTGCCGACCCAACTGCAGCAGCCCTCATGTCGAATGGCCGTGCCCACCAACTCGCGGCCGATTCGAAGGGCTTCGGAAACAAAGATGTTCTCTGCCACGCGCGTCACCAGGAGCTAACAACGTCTTCTGCGGAGCCTGCGCGCAGGAAGGGATGCTCGGGCGATATGTCATGCGCGATCAGGCGTGCCGTGATGGTGGCAATCGCCTCGTCCTCATCGGCAAGACCTGACCGCAGCACCTGAAGCACGCCGTCCGCGACCGCGTGGGCACGGCTCTGTCCAAAGCTTCCACCGTTCGCCGGATCCTCGGCGATGGCGACACCCGTTCCGAGGCGCTTCGTCAATCGCGGCACCTCCGGTCGAAGATTGTGCGCAATCCGTTCATAGACCGTGCGAAGCTTATGTTTCACCGATCGCCAAATCTCGGGCGATAGATAAAGCACAACCGAATCACATCGGCCGAACAGCCCTGCTTCGGATGGACACTTCATCATGTAGACCGTGTCCCCTTCTTCCAGCACCGGAGTGATCGCGCGCAAGAAGTCGCCGATCGATTCAACGGCACAGTTGAAATAGATCCGGACCATGGGAGAAGAGGGAGGAGGGCCTTTGCTGCTCCACGTGTACCACCAGCCCTCCTTCGGCGCGAAGCTGTCTCGTCTTGTTGTGACTGCCACGGAATCTCCAACTGCAACCGGCGCCGCGAGCCTCGTTATGTTCACGTAGTCGGGGGGCTGCAGGAACAGCTCTTCGCCATCCCGGACAACTTGGATATCACCGAACGCGCCGACCCAGCCGACGGTCCAACCCGTGGTGAAGCGCTCGCTCGCATGATGAGCAGCTCTGACGATGCCTAAGGTCTCGGGCGTCTCCACGTCACGCACCGAACCCGACGCGGGCGGCGACCAGCGCGCGTACCACCGGCAGTAGAGAGATGTCTCCAGGGGTACGAGAGCCTCGCTGCCATCTGATGCGGGGTGTGGCATGGGACAAACGGGCACGCCTGCCACATGGATGTAGCCATTCACTACCTGAACCATTCGAACTGCTTCGAGCAAGTCCGTCTGCACAGAGGGATCGAGCGGCCTTCCACGGCCGATCATGCCGAGAGACCTGCCGTTGCGCGAACCACCTGATGAACAACTGCATTGTCGGCGCTGATGAACCACGTCGACCAGGGCATCAAGGACGTCTCCGTCTTTGGAAAATCCTGTGCCACGGCGTAGTCGTATTCAATGACCGTCTGGATCATTCGCACTCCGGCGAGTCGCAGGCTGCGATCGATCAGGCTCGCCCATTGATGGAGCGGCGGTTTGGCGGTGCGATGGTAGCCGCGCAAGATGACGTTTGTCTCCGAGAGCAGGTTTTCAATGGAAGGTTGCAGAGGTCGCACGAGTGCGACAGTGCCGACCGCATCGGCCAGGAAGCTTCCTACATCCCAAGCGGGATCACCCACGCAAGCCAACTCCCAGTCGATCAGCTTGACGCCCGCCTTTTCACCGGTTCGATCAACGAGAACATTAGACAGGCGCAGATCCCCGTGAACCAGGCAAATTGGTCTCCAGTCGAGTTGCGCCCGACGAAACGCCTGCCGATACAAAGGCGATTGAGCGAGCTTGATTAGAAGCGCTGAAGACCTCTTCGGCAGCCAGTTATAGTCGCCCCATTGTGGTTCGAGTGCCTCGACCAGCCAAGGTCGATTGCCGAAGGGGACACATCGCACGCTGTGAACGGAAGCAACCGCGCTGCCGTATGCGTCCAGAATGTCTGGCCCCGGCGACATCAGGTTCGACAACGGCTCACCATCCACCGCATCCAGTACGATCGCATTGCCGCCTTCGCCGATAAGCCTGCACCTCGGTGCGATCTCGAACAGCACCGGGTGCTGCACCGCTAGCCTGTAGACGGTTGCTTCACTGCCAAGATCGCGGCCCTGGCTTCTCACCGGATCCGCCCGCTTTACGTACCACCTTGGCTTTCCTCCCAGCCGCACACAAAATGCGGTGTGGGACATGGAAGTCTCTTCGGCTTGTGGATCCGCCAGCAATGCATCTTCGGGACTGAGCAATCCGTGATGCAGCAGAAGACCCAGAGCCCACTGGGGCGAGACTTGGCGCTGATCCGAAGGGAAAGCGGGGCCCATGGTGCGCAGCCTCTTAGTGGTCGCCGACTCTATCAAGGCTGCGCCCAGGTTTCATTGACTGTCGGCGCTAGTAGCTCCCGCCGTACGGGTCGTACCCTCCAAAGCCACCGCCACCGCCGCCGTACGGGTCATAGCCGCCGCCATAGCCCATCCCGCCGTATGGATCGTAGCCTCCGTAGCCCATTCCTCCGTAGGGATCCTGGTAGCCTCCGTACGGGTCGTAGCCGCCGCCGTAGCCCGTCCCGCCGTACGGATCGTAACCTCCTCCGTAGCCCATTCCTCCGTAGGGATCCTGGTAGCCTCCGTACGGGTCGTAGCCGCCGCCATAGCCCATCCCGCCGTACGGATCGTAGCTCTCGTACCCCATTCCTCCGTAGGGATCCTGATAGCCTCCTCCGTACGGGTCATAGCCATAGCCCCCGGCTCCTCCGCCGGTCCCGTATGGATCGTAGTAGCTCTCGTATCCTGTTGCCCCCATGCCTGCACCGGGCTGGAGGGTGCCGACTGTGCCCACGGTTCCGACCGTTCCAACTGTCTGCCTCGTGATGACCGTTTGCGTTGGACGCGTTTCGGCAACGATCGTCGGCCTCGTGAAGGTGGGGCGAGTGAGAATCGTGAGCGTTGGACGGGTAAAGGTGAATGTGGGGCGCGTTGGGCGCGTGAACGTTGGGAACGTGGGACGCGTGACCGTCGGTCGAGTGAAGGTGAATGTAGGCCGGGTGAACGTTGGTCGTGTAACCGTCGGCCGGGTGAAAGTGGGTCGCGTAAAGATGGTGAGCGTTGGCCGCGTGAAAATCGTCGGACGCGTGACCGTTGGCCGTGTAAACGTTTGCAACGGTCGCGTGAACGTTTGCAACGGCCGTGTGAGAGTAAGCAGCGTCTGTCTCGTTTGCACAGTTTGCATGGTTGGCCTCGTCATTGCTGTCGGAACGAATTGACCCAGAGCACGAGCGACTGCAGCCGCAGCGTCGACGATGCCCGAGCCATACTGATCGTTCGGTGATGGGTCAGCGGGATTGTCCCGCAAGGGCTGGGCGGTCTCACGGATGATAGTTCTTACTTCATCGGAGTTCAGGGAAGGGTTCGCAGAAAGCATCAGAGCCGCAACGCCTGCCACATGCGGACTCGCCATAGAGGTCCCGCTAAATGACGCGTATGTGTCATTCCAGACCGTCGACAGGATGTCCACACCCGGCGCGACAACACTGATATGCGGGCCAAAGTTTGAGAACGGAGCCCGCGCGTCTGTGGGAGCCGTGGCTCCAACAGCGATCACGCCCGGGTAAGCCGCTGGATAAGACGGCTCGCTGGTGTTGTCGTTGCCCATCGCCGCCACTACAATCACGCCCTTAGAAACAGCGTATGCAATCGCGTCACGCTCCACAAAGGTGTCGCTGGAGCCTCCAAGACTCAAATTGATGACTCTCGCCTGGTGGTCGACCGCCCACCGAATCCCAGCTGCGATATCGACTGCACTACCGACTCCGTGCACCCGGTTGGGCGCATCATTTTCCACCACCCGTGTGAGTACTTTTACAGGCAGCAGCGAGGCCATCCAATTCACCCCTGCCACACCGATCGCGTTGTTCGATGTGCAAGCGATGGTGCCCGCTACGTGCGTGCCATGGCCCACCTCGTCTTGCGGCTGGTCATCGCGAACGACCCAGTCGCCTTCGAAGTGCGTGCCGGGTGGAGGTGCGGCTCCTGCCAGGTCGACCATGTCTTGCCCTGGAAGCAGCAGTGGCGCGAGTTCAGCATGGTCAAGGTCAACGCCCGTATCCACTACACCGACCACTACAGTTCGCGAACCGATCGTGACATCCCAGGCTGCGGGACAGTTGATGCGAGTTAGTCCCCACTGAGTCGGGAAGCTCGGATCGTTGGGAATCAGCGTCGCTTCTCGCCAGCGATTCGGTTCTACTTGGGCAACAGCGGGGTTTCCAGTCAGGGCTCGGACCGCTTCGGTTACATCGGCTGCCGGATCCAATCGAACTCGGTAAGTCTGTTGGAGCAGTGTGTTCAATGCCGCCGATTCCGAGAACGGCGAAGCAGGCGGATGCAAACGGATCACGGCCTTTGCTCCGTACCGCTGCAGAACCTCGTCGACTTCCGGTATGCCGAAACCGACCGGTAATGCAGCTGCTCGGCTGCCGATAGGACCCGTCGGAATGCTCTCGCGAACTGCAGCGGTTGTGGAGAGTTTAACTACAATCTCTCCCCGAACGATATTGTTTTCTCCGGGACGGAAGAGGGATTTGGGTGCGCTTGGAACTGCGGTGGTTTCAACCGTAGGTCCGACTGGTTGTCCGACGCTTGCCCCCGGGCCTGGCGAGGGCTCTGGCGGTCTCGGTTTCGGCATAAAAAAACTCCACTCCTTTCGGGGTCGAACGACGTTGCCGAGTGTGTTAGCGAGTATGCCTTAATTGCGCCGATTGGCGAACTATTTACGCGTGAATGAGAATCCGATCGGAAGTATAAAACAAGCGCTAAAGACCGGTCAAGTCCAAAAACATACGGTATCGAGCTTATGAATCGATAAAGATTCATCGAGCTCAGGGCGCAAAAAGTTCGTCACGTACTCTTGACAAAATCGCGGAAACATTCAAAATCGATCATGCAAGGGTGGTCCAAGGCCCTTGTCCTGCTGTTTGGTAGCGTTCGGTGTATGACGTCTGATGCGCACCAAATTCTTAATGCCGTTGTCATGTGGGCGACGGAGAAAACGGCAAGCTGTATGCCGCCGATCATTAGGCAAATTCTATTGGCCCTGATAACTGCCTTCTTTGTCGCGTATCGATGGTAGGGTCCAAGGGAGCCGCGATGAATCAATATGACGGGCTTGAAGTAC
>DASQVJ010000624.1:0-6899 GCA_035640835.1 Bryobacteraceae bacterium | reverse complement strand
TCAAACTGGCGCACTGCCGAGGCGGATGCTGAAGCGCGACCCAGTCCCTTGCCGAGGTTGTACCCGGCCCGGCAGACTGAATGCGCCATCCGACCTCAGGCCGGTTTCTGTTGTTGGGCCAGGAATTTTAGGACCACGAGGTCGCTTGGGTGGAAGGTGGACATTGTGGAGGACTCTTCGCCGGCACCGATGTGATGCCGCACCAGCGTTCGAAGTTGTTCAATGCTCAGGCCGAGCCGTTGTGCCGCTTCGGCTTCGGTGTAGTGTGGCTTGGGCTTGGATGGAGTAAGAGGCAGCATGAAGGACGGTGATCACTCGACGTGTTGATTGTAGTCATGATGGACGGCTGCCCCCAATTGGGGCGAGCACTTAAGGTATTTGGGGATTACGCCTTGTGCCCTTGAATTTCTGTGGAAAGTCGCTGGGACTACAGTTCTATTACTTCGTGCACGATAGTACAGAAGTGCAGACGCTTGAGGAATTCGGCATAAAAACATGGCCGCTCCTGGCGAAATTCCGGGAAGCGATTTCACATTCGGCGCTACTCTGTTCTTGGACAAGTATGCGGCACGGTCATCCATTCGTCATCCTCTTCCTGCTAGTCACTCTTCTGGTCGAGTCCGGGTTTGCCAAAGAATCGAAGTGGATCCGTGTTCAATCGCCACACTTTGAATTGTTCACGACAGCGAACGAAAAGCAGGGCAAGGAACTCGTGCAATATTTCGAGCAGATTCGGGAACTCTTCGGGCGCTTAAGCAACGCACCATTGCCGAAGTTGCCGGTCAGAATTGTAGCCTTTCGCAATAAGACGGAATATAAACCATTCGCCCCGACAGAGGGAGTGGCAGCATGGTACAACCGCGACGAGACGCGCGATTACATTGTGATGTCCGGAGTGGGCAAAGACCTCTATCCGGTTGCCGTTCACGAGTACACCCA
The DNA here is from genome assembly GCA_035640835.1 of Bryobacteraceae bacterium. Lineage (GTDB taxonomy): Bacteria > Acidobacteriota > Terriglobia > Bryobacterales > Bryobacteraceae > DASQVJ01. Next base: position 5,960 of record DASQVJ010000624.1, on the reverse strand, counting down.
CTTGTTGATCCGGAACGCACGTCTGCGGCTGCCGATTTGGCTCAACGAAGGTCTGGCCGAGGTGTATAGCACGGTGGAGCCGGTGGGCGCTCAACTTCGTATCGGTAACGTCATCCCTGGCCGAGCACACACCCTCGCGAATACAAAGTGGATCCCTTGGGAGACGGTGCTCCGAGTGGATCATCGCTCGCCGGAGTACAACGAGAAGGAACGTTTGGGTCCGATGTACGCCCAGAGCTGGCTGTTGACCCACATGCTGTACTTCGGCGACGAATACCGACCCAAGGTCAATCAATTCCTGATGGCGGTGGACAAGCTCGATGACTCTGAGAAGGCTTTTCGAGAGGTGTACGGCAAGACCCTCGAGGACGTGAAGAAGGCGGCCGATGCCTATTACCGCAGCTCCTCGATCAAAGTTGCTGTGTTGAACGCGAAGCTCGAGACACCGGCGGAAGCTCCGGTTGCGTCCCCTGCAAACCGGCTTCAGACAGGCGTGGTGCTGGCAGAGGTCAACGTGCTTTTGGGGAAGGCAGAGCAAGCGCGCGCCGAGTATGAGCAGTTGGCCAAAGAGTTTCCGAAAGAACCCTCGATCTACAACGGGCTCGCATTTGTGGAAGGCCGAAGCAGCAACGACGCGAAAGCGCTCGAGTACTTCCAAAAGGCGCTCGAACTGGGCAGCGATGACGCGCGATATTTATGGGCTCACGCACGACTGCTGAATGTTCGTGGCCGCGACAACCAGGAATTGCCCGTCGTGCTTTCGAAGGTGATTTCCCGGGATTCGGGGAACATGGAAGCGCGTCTGTTGCTCGCCGGCGTGCAGCTACGCCAGGAGAAGTACGTTCAGGTGATCGCGAACCTCGAGCAAGTAAAAGTGGTCAAACCGGAGCATGCTCCCTACCTGTTCCAGAGCCTCGCGTACGCCTACATGAAGTCCCAGAACTTCGCGAAGGCTCGGACGTACGCGCAAAAGCTGCAGCAATACGGGAGCAACGACATAGAGAAGCGTGCGGCCACCTCGATGCTGCAATATTTGGATCAAGCCGAGACGGTGGGAAAACCCGCGCCGGCGGCGGATGCGGAACCGGCTCGAGACGAAAGGGTCCGGCTCGCGCGGCGCCAGGCGAGCACCTCCGTCGCTCCGGAGGTACAGGAACCCTTGCCGGTCGCGATTCCGGACGGCGCCAACCCTTTAACGCCAGGTTCGGAGTTACTGGCTATGGGAGGCCTATTTCGACGTTTGGATTGCAACGGAGAGACTGCGGTTCTCGCCTTGCTGGTTGGCTCGAGCGAAGTCAAATTTCTGATCAATGATCCCAGTTCGGTGATGCTGAAAGGCGCCGGTAAGGAAACGGTCGACTTTCGGTGCGGTGCTCAAAAGAATAGCCGAGTGATCGTTCGCTACAAGCGACACTCGGGAAAGCCCGGGGTTATAGGTGAAGTGAAGGGGTTGGAATTCTTGAACTAGGGGTTCGGGCCGGCACAGCGGCCGGCCCGCGGATCTGAGCCTACGCCGGATCAGATCCCTGCAGCTTGACGAGCTTGTTATAAAGGCCCAGGATTAGGAACGTTGGCGCCCAATGGCCGACGAAGTTTGCCTTCTTCTCTTGACCCGACAGTTCGAGCGCAAGTGACAGGCCAATAGCACCAAATGCGGCCCAAAGAAACGCGTCCGACGGTAGCTTCGCCGTGTGCTGCTCAATTGAGCGGGCGATCGAGCCCTCGCGGTGCTCTGCCTTGGGATGCGGTTGAGGTTGGTCCTCAAGCATGTTGCCGGCGGTCTGCGACCAGCTTTGGTTGCTGCCGGTTTCCCAATTCTGCATGTTGTGTCCTCCTACGAGCGGGGAACGTTTTCCCGCCTTTAGGATGCAAGGAAGTGGCTATTGTTTCTTTTTCGAACCGTCCTGTCACTGCGTCTCACGTGACCCGGCCGGGGGCGTTTCATCGACAATCGCCTCAGAGCTGAGCAGTGAGCGATCGAGCCATTCGAGGTAGCCTTCGGAGCCATCGACGATGGGCAACGCCAGCAGTTCGGGGAGCGTGTAAGAATGGAGGCGGCTGATCTCAGTTTTCAGGCGCTGAAGCAGCTCACGTGAAGTCTTCATCACGAGCAGCCACTCGGCCGAAGTCTCGACTTTGCCCTGCCAGTGATACACGCTCTCCACGCCACTGACGATGTTTACGCAGGCGACGAGGCGTGACTCTACCAACTTTCTTGCAAGAGAACGAGCTTCGTCCTGAGAGTCGCACGTCGTCAGAGCGATAATTTTGTCGGTCATTGGCAGTCTTGGCGAAAATAAAAGTGCAATTCGTGCGCCGAACCTCTGGCGCCGACGCTAAAACAAGTTTATAAGAAAATGTAGTACCAAGTTGGGGGACGAACGATGTTGCGTTTTGCGGCCTATGTGATTGCGTTCAGTATGGTGGGTGTTTGCGGACTGATCGCCTTCCGCGGACCCCAAGGGCTTCCCGTTCTCATGGAAAAACGCCGTGAGATTCGCCAGTTGCAAGAGCAGAACGCGGATCTGGCCCGCGAAAACGAAATCAAGAGAAACCGGCTCGAGAGGCTGAAACGGAGTCAGGCGGAGCAGGAGTTGGAAATCCGTAAGAGGCTGAAGTTGCTGCGGCCTGGTGAGACGACGTTCATCCTGCCTGAGGGCGAAAATCCGGAGAGGTCGAAGGAGCAGTAGGCTCACGCTGTGCCGGAGGCCCGCTGGTTGCTGGCCATGGCCACAAATACGGCCCCAAGGCGCCATAGGGTTAAGTCGCCTGATAATGGGTATTTATGGCCTTTGCTTCGATTCCGGAGGCGTTGGAGGATTTTCGCGCCGGCCGGATGCTGGTTGTAGTGGATGATGAGGATCGCGAAAACGAAGGCGATCTGACTCTCGCGGCAGAGTTGGTCACGCCGGAGGCGATCAACTTCATGGCCACACACGGTCGCGGATTGATTTGCCTGGCGCTGAGCGCAGAGAAATGCGATCAGCTGCAGCTTCCCCTCATGTCCCCAAACAACACTTCCATGTTTGGAACCGCTTTCTGTGAAGCGATCGACGCCAGGCAGGGCGTGACGACGGGCATATCGGCGGGCGATCGAAGTCACACGATCCAGGTTGCGATGAGACCCGACGCCAGACCCGCGGAACTGGCTCGCCCGGGCCATGTCTTTCCGCTGCGTGCTCGAGAAGGCGGCGTGTTGGTGCGCGCCGGTCAGACGGAAGCGGCGGTCGACTTGGCAACACTCGCCGGGCTGCTGCCGGGAGGTGTGATCTGCGAGATTATGAATCCCGATGGGACCATGGCTCGGGTGCCGGAACTCCTGGAGTTCTGCAAAAGGCACAATCTCAAGATGGTCTCGGTTGCGGACCTGATTCGCTACCGGTTACAGACGGAGCAGTTTGTCCGGCGGGAAGCCGAGGGCTCGATTGAGACGGAGTTCGGGGTCTTTCAGACCATCAGTTACAAGTCGCCAGCCGATCCGGGAAAACATCTGGCGCTGATCAAAGGGTCATTGCGGTCGGCGTATCCGGCGTTGGTTCGAATGCATGCGCACTGCGCCTACGGCGACATCTTCGGTTCGCTTTCGTGCGATTGCCGGAAGATTTTGATGGGATCGCTGGAACGGATCGCGGAGGAAGGGAACGGGGTTCTGGTGCTGCTGCATCAAACGGGCCCCGGGATTCGAACACAGAGGGGTCCGCATCATGACGTGCTGGTGACCCACACTCGCGAGCAAGCCTACCAGGTGAGTCCCGACAACCAGAAACGCTTGCAGCATGAAGCGGGGATCGGAGCGCAGATTCTGGCGGATCTGGGGTTGCGCAAGATCCGGCTGTTAACGAACCACAGAAGGAAGATCGTGGGTCTGGAGGCGTTTGGGATCGAGGTGATAGAGCAGATCCCGGTGTTCGAACAGAAGGTTGGGGCGGTTGAGGAGTGAGGTAAGGATGGTGACCGCCCCAATTCCTGCCCCTTAGGGAGTGACAGGAAACTCGTCGGAAACTTCAGGCGATACTCGTTTGCCGAGCTTGATCGGCAGGATCATGGGCACCTGGCTCCGGTACTCGCGATAGGCTGAGCCGTGCGCATACAGCAGATCCTGTTCTTCCCAGCGGATCGCCATCAGGATGTAGACCGTGGTCGCGATCGCGAAGACAAGGTGCGCTGCGGTCATGGTCGGTGTCGACCAGAAGGTGAACAGCCACCCTAGATACAGAGGGTGACGCACCACCGAGTAGAGCGCCGGCGTCTGGAAGCGAACGGGCTTGTACTCCTGTTTACGGAAGTAGATCCAGACCTGGCGGAGTCCGAACAGGTCGAAGTGGTTGATGACGAACGTCGTCACCAGGACCAGTACGATACCGAAGGCGTAGCATCCGTAGGCCAGCATGATCATGAACCGGTTCTCGAGCTGCCAGATGACTCCGCCGATCGGCTCCCAGTTCATGAACAGGGCCAGGAGTGCGAGGCTCGAGAAAAGCGTGTAAGTGGATCGCTCGGCTGCGGGCGGTACCACGGTGGTCCAGGCGGCTTTGAACCAGCGCCGGGCCATCACGCTGTGCTGGATGGCGAACAGAGCGAGCAAACCGAGATCGACGGCCAGGGCCGTGGTCCAAGTGGTGGTGGCACCCGAGTCGATCGTCTTCGGTACGGCGAACCCTCCGATGAAACCGATGGCGTAAAGAAACGTGAACAGAAACGCGGCGTAGCAGAGCACGCCATAGACCAGAATTACGACCCTCTTCATTTCAACTCTCTCCTTCACGTGTTGAGGCCGCCGCACTCTTGGGCGCGGTCGGGTTTAGGCTCTAGTTCCTCGGTTGCCGGTCTAACGCAACGAGCAGAGCGGTTCCTGGCAGGACGCCAGGGGAGCCGTGCGGACCGGCTCCCCGAGCGCAATGAACAGAGCAAGTAGCAGCAATGTACGCCTCAGTCGCATCGGGACACCCAACCCTCACGTCCTTGATGTTCGTCAGTTGGCAGCCGCTTCCCCCTTCTGACCGGAACTGTTGTTCTTATCTGTTTGTTTTCGTTCCGCCAGCACGGCTGCATTTTCTGTTGAGGCATTTCGTCTCCTCCCTACGCTGATCTTTTTAGCGGATCCTCTTCGGGGTTTCTGCCTCCCTCTCTCGGGATCGCCTTCGCCGGTGTGTTCCCGGCTTTCAGTCAAGCATGGCGGAGCGGAGAGGCTCATTGGATCGCCAGGAACGGTTTTCTACTGTGAAACCGTCGCGTTTTCATTGTGTTAAGTCGCACGTTACAAATGGCCGATATACTTAGAACTCACAGGAATCTGCAACCGTCAATGCCTCCCACTAACGAACAGGTTGAGGCGCAGCTCGCGCGGCTGCTGGCGAGTAATACGCTGGGGCGGTCCGAGAGGCTTTGCCGATTCCTGCAGTTCGTGGTACGCCACACGCTCGAGGGCCGCGGCGATGAGTTGAAGGAATATGCGATCGGCGTGGAGGTGTTCGAGAAGGGGGCGGACTTCGATCCGCGGCTCGACTCGGCGGTCCGCGTGGATGCGCGGCGACTTCGCGCAAAGCTCGATGAATACTACGCGACGGAGGGCAACCGGGATCCGGTGGTGATCCGGATGCCCAAGGGTGGCTATCTGCCGATTTTTCTGGATCGGGAGGACGCCACAGTTCGGGAGCCGCTGACCCTCACGGGAGAGGTTCCGATAGCGCCGGTAACAGGTACGCCTGCACACCCGGTGCCGGCCACGGAGGGTCCAAGCCGTCCTAAATGGGTTGTGTGGGGTGCGGCTCTGGCTGTGTTCGCCGCTTTGATCGCCGGGGTCCTGGTGTGGCGAAGCCGCGAGTCGACGGAAGTGCAGCCGGGTCGCGGTTATGTGGCGCGCGCGGTCGCGGTCCTTCCGTTTGCGAATCTGACCGGGAATCAACAGAACGATGCACTCTGCGATGGGCTCGCGGAAGAGCTGACCAGGAGGCTTTCCA
>DASQVJ010000623.1:0-2519 GCA_035640835.1 Bryobacteraceae bacterium | reverse complement strand
GGTTGACTGGGTCGTTCTCGCCGCCTTCCTGGAATGCAGTACGGACGCCGTGCAACTCGCAAAGCGCGACGATCTTTCGCATCGGCGTGATGCCGCCCATCGCCACGATGCGACAGCGCGTGAAGTCAATCAAGCGCTCGCGCACGAGCGGCACGGTCTCGAGAGGATGCGAGAAGACTTCGCCTACCGCCTGGGGCGTCGAGCAGACTTGCCGGATCTGACGGTACCAATCGAGCTGCTCGGGTGAGAGCACGTCTTCGATGAAGAACATCTGGTAAGGCTGCATGCGGCGGCAGAATTCGACGGCGTTGACCCCGCTGAGGTGTGAATGCACGTCGTGGAGCAGCTTGGGCTCGGTGCCGACCTTCATACGCACGTACTCGAACATCGCAGGCACCGTGTTGACGTAGAGATCCTCGTCGAAGGCAGGACCTTCGTAGCCTCCTTCGGCTCGCTCTCCTTTGCCTTTCGGATAAAAGCCTCCGCCGCCATAGCCGCCGGGTCCGAACTGCACCCGCACGTGACGATAACCGGTCGCAACTGATTTCTGAACATTCTCGACAGCCTCCTCTTTGCTGTTGCCGCCTTGATGGTCGTAGCAGGCGACGGCATCACGAGTCTTTCCGCCGAGCAGCTCGTAGACGGGCATGTTTGCGCGCTTGCCTTTGATGTCCCACAGCGCCATGTCCATCGCCGCAAGAGCAACGTTGTTGACCGGGCCGTTCCTCCAATACGTCCGATATTGTGCGCTAGCCCAGAGGTCCTCGATCCTGGACACATCCTTACCGATCAGCCACGGGATGAGACTCTTTTCGAGCGCGGTGATTACGGCGTCGGTCTGAAACGCGTTGTTCGCTGTGCCGATTCCGTAGAGGCCCGGCTCGCTGGTGATGAGCTTCAGGAAGACCCAGCGGTAGCGGCGTCCACCGCTGGTCTTGATCACCTTTGCTTCTTTGATGGTGACCGGCGGGAGTCCCCGAGTTGCCCGGTCATGCTGCTCCTGTGCGTGGAGCGGCATCACCGATTGTGCCGCTCCTGCGAGAGCGAAGGACTTACGAAGAAAGTTGCGTCGCGATTCGGCGGTTGTCATCGTCTGTGGTTATCAGAATACAAAACGTAAACCAAGCTGAATGTTACGAGGATTGCCGCCCAGCACGATGCGTCCGAACTGGGGATTGCTTTGGTCGGTAGTGGCGCCGCGTGCCTCGAGCGCGGGTCGATTGAAGATATTGAAGAACTCGCCTCGGAACTGCAGGTTGTAGCGCTCTCCGAAACGTGTGTTCTTGATCAACGACATGTCGAAGTTAATGCGTCCCGGACCACGCAGACGAGGCTGGCTCAACGAGTCATTAGGAATCGTGAAAAGCGGCGCGGCCGCGAATGCGCTGGTGTCGAACCAGCGATCGAGCGTCTGCTGATCTCCTGACAGCACCGGATCTTTGAGCCGATTCACACGTCCGTTGGTAGATGAGAAGTTGAGGAGGCGCGTTTGATCGGGACCGGTGATCAGCACCGGACGTCCCTTTTGCAGAACGGTAATGCCGGAGAAGCCCCATCCTCCGACCACTGTCGACAGCCAGCCTTGATTCATGAAGCGCTGTCCACGGCCGAAGGGCAGGTCGTACACATAGCTGAACACCGCACGTTGAGGGATGTCGTTCGCCTCGATCGATTTGTTGTACTTCGCATCGTAGAGGTGGTTCGAGGGACCGACAACCCAGGTGTTCGATTGCGTGGTACTGGCGATGGACTTCGAGCCTGTGAACCCGAACGTCAGTGTCAAACCGTGCGAGTATTGCTTCTCGACACGTATCGTCATGCTCTGGTACGACATGTCCGCGTAAGGGTCGCGGAAGATGAGCAGGTCGAGGAATTGCGGATAGGGTCGTAGCGCTTGTCGCAATTCAATCGTTGGGACGCTCAATGGCCCCGAGAGGATCTTGCCGTAAAAAGGATTCGGCACGGGCTGCAGGAGCGCCGAACCGAGGGGCAAGAGTGCGGGATCGTTCTGATTGCGCTGGCGATTCCAGTAGAGGTGAGTGGTTTTGCTTCCGATGTAGGCCACCTCCACCATCAAGGTTCGCGAGATCTCGCGCTGGATGCTGAAGTTCCAGTTGGCGATGTAAGCATTGGGTCGATGGCGCGTGTCGGCTCGCACGTTTTGTCCTGCGAAGTTGGTGTTGCGATCCGGTTGGATAATGCCGGCAGCGAACGGGTTCGACCACGATCCCCCAACGGGTGGCGTGTTGAGCAGAGGGTTGGGAGGGCCCAGGAACAGCGCATTCGAAAGAAAGCTACCGTTTCCGAAATCGGTTGCAGCGGCATTTACTCCAACGTAGGTCGCGTAGAAGATGGCACCGGCGGATCGGATTACGGTCTTGGGATTGAGCTGCCAGGCGAAGCCGACGCGGGGCGAGAAGTTCTTCTTGTTGGGATCGCTTTGGTATCCGCCCGGCTCGATGAATTTGAATGTTCCCTTCGTGCCGGCAACAGGGTCGATCGCTTCCCAATCGATGTAA
>DASQVJ010000622.1:0-7725 GCA_035640835.1 Bryobacteraceae bacterium | reverse complement strand
CGCGGACGGTTATGTCGATGCAGTAGGGCACGGCGGAGGCGAGGGCTCGGGTGATGGCGGGGGCGATCTCGTCTGGATGCTCGACGTGTTCGCCGTCTCCTCCGAAGCCTTTCATGACGAGGTCGTAGCGGGTTCGGCGCAACTCGCAGGCGACCGTTGCACCGGAGCTGCTGAGCGTGCCCTGAGCTGTTTGCAGTTCGCGCTCGATGCCCCATCCGGCGTCATTACCGACGATGAGGACAATGGGCAACTCGTATCGAACGGCAGTCTCCATTTCGGCGAGGTAGAACCCGAGCGAGCCATCGCCCGTGATCAGGAAGACGGGTCGATCGGGGCGGGCGAGGCGGAGCGCGATGGCGTTCGGGAGTGCCGAACCGATGGTCCCGAGCGGACCAAGTCGCAGCCAACCTCCCGGCTGTCTTGCAGGCATGATGGCTCGGCCCCAATGAGTGAAGTCGCCGCCGTCCCAGGACAGGAGCGCATCGGTTGGCATGGCCTTCAAGAGTTCCCGATAGACCACAGCGGGGTGCATGGGCAGACCGTCCTCCGTCATGGCAGCGGAGATCACGTCTTGCCATTCTCTGCGCGCCTGCCCATTCCGTTGGAGCCATTCGTCTCGTTTGGGAATGGTTGCGCATTCGGCATGCAGTGCTCGGATGGTTGCGGCGACGTCGGCGCAGATGGCGACGTCGACCGTGCGGTTGAGTCCCAGTTCTGCTGCATGGATGTCTGCTTGGATGACGCGGGCCTGCTTCGGCAGCACTCGCGGTCCTCCGAAGGCCAGGCGGTAATCGAGTCTCTTGCCCAGCACCAGGAAGAGATCGGCTTCCGCAAAGACGCGGAGCGCCGCTCGATTCAAGGCGGGGTCGGCGAAGCCGAAGCACAGGGGGTGATCGTCGCTGACGACGCCTCGCGCCATGGTGATGGTGTACAGGGGTAAGTTTGTGGCCTCGATGAACTGTTGAAGCAGGTCGCCTGCACCGGCCCACCACACTCCGCTGCCCGCGATGACGACTGGCCGTTCAGCCGCTCGAAGCATCCCGGCGGCTCGGCGGAGGTCCTCACAGTTCGGCGCGGGATCGCCGAAGGGGGGCTGAGGCGGCGTGTCCTGTATGTTCGTGTTGGCTTGAAACACATCGAGCGGGATGGTGAGATGCACGGCACCCTTGCGGCCACTGGACGCCTCGGAGAATGCGCGGTGAAGCTGGAACGGAATCTGGGACGGCGACACGACCTCGGCCGCTAGCTTCGAAGCCGGTCGGGCCATAGCGACTTGATCGATGTCCTGGAACGATTGGCGTCCTGCGAGTATGCTGGCGCGGCTGCCGCTGACCAGGACGAGAGGGCTGCAGGCGAGATGCGCCGTGGCAAGGCCCGTGAGTGCGTTGGTGTGTCCAGGTCCACCGGTGACCAGAGCGATCGCAGGCTTGCGCTCGATTCGTGCATAGGCATCCGCCGCATGGGCAACGCCGGATTCGTGGCGCATGTGGATGATCTCGACACCGGCGCGATCCAACTCGGCCAAGACCTCATTGAGGTGGTCGCCTACCAGCGTAAAGATTCGCTGTACTCCAAGACTCACGATCGTGCGTGCGAACAGCTCAGCTCCTGTTGGCATGTTGGATCCATCATACGGTTGGAGGTGATCGGTCCCATATGTCAGCGCGTCGCTCCGCGGCAAAATGATTTCATGCCCTTGCTTCCCATGCTCATGTTGGCCGCCGCAGCCGCGTCCGTTCCCGATCGCGCTTCTTCTCCGGAAGCGTTTGCACCTCGCGGTTGGACGGTGCTCGAGAAGGCGATGGGCGACTTGAACCAGGACGGCGTGCCGGATGCTGCCATCATCTTCAAGGATCCTAAGGAAGACAAGGAAGGCGAGTTCGACGTCGAGCGCGTTCTGGTGATCGCGCTTCAGCAACCGGGCAAAGGTTGGGCACGCTCGGCCGTGAGTGAGGAAGAAGTGCTTTGCCGTAGCTGCGGTGGCGTTTTCGGGGATCCGTTTGCGGCACTCAAGATCGAGCGCGGCGCTGTGGTGGTGGTTCATTACGGCGGCTCGCGAGATCGCTGGGGATATACGCATCGCTACCGGCTCGAGAATGGCGAATGGGTTCGCATTGGGGAGACCGAAGTCTCAGAAGACGCCCTCGAGGGCAACGGCCACGAGGTGGACCGCAACCTCGTCACTGGCCGCGTGGTCGAGAAGACGACCCGCAATCACAAGGCGACCTCAAAGACCTACCGCGAGATCCGGCCGATGACGGCGCGCCCGGCCAACGCACCCGTAAGCGCTGTTCTCTCGGGCGACACGCTCACGATTTACTCACCGGAGAAGGTGCAGCTTCGCACGGACAAGGGGAAGGTGTTCAGTCCGTCGAGCGAGTCGGCGGGCGAAGCGAGGTTCTCGGTGAAGGCACTCGGCTGGACGGATCGCCAGCAGCAGATGCGGTTGTGGATCACGCCGGAGTTGTCGCTGCTGTTCAGTCCCGAAGGCGAGCGCCCGAAGCTGAAGTGACACGGATGAGACAGATCACCGGTTAACCTGCAGGCTGCTTTGCCAGCCAGAATGGCTCGTCCGCGGGGATGAACGCAATCGGAACTTCTTTGATGAACGACTCCAGCCACTCCGCGCAAAGCTTCATGCCCGACTGTTCGGACAGGACGTGCCCAATGACGATGAGCGCTTTCTTCTTGCCGGCCGCAATCGCGTCTTGCACGTATTCGACAACTTCCCACTCGCGGGTTTCGCCCACAACCAGAGCATCCACATCGGGCCTGGCAATGATGTTGATTCCAGGGAACTGGCTGGCGTAACCCCAGCTGGCGAAGACTCGCCTGACTGGCAGTTGAGGATCGCCGAGGACGCGCAGGGTCCTTGCCTTCAGCGTGCGCTCAATGCCTTGCGCAAAGCGGGCGAGCGGTGTTGGCTCGAATGTGTATAAGCGAGGATTGTCGGCACTCGCGTTCTTCTCCCAGCCGAGTGCGCGCGCCATGCCGGCGTTGATCCCGTCGGGTTTCCGCGCATGCCAGTGATCGTGGAAACGAAAGACGACCATCTGGTTCTTCGTGATGAAATCCATCTTGGCCAGATAGGTCTCATCGCTCTTCAACTGGTCGACCGTGTCCTGGTGCGAGTAGAACGTCGGTTCGTGCGTGATCACCAGGTTCTTGCCCGCGGCTGACGCTCGTTTCAGCACATCGAAGGTCGTCATCATGGTGGTTGCGATCCCCTTCACAGGCATGTCAGCGCTGCCCGCGATGATGTTGTCGACCGTCTGCTGCCGCCACGGTACGCCTACATTCGATTTGATACGGTCGATGATCTGTCCTGCCGTCATACCGGGCGTACTCGACTGAAATGCTTGAGCGACGCCGGCACTCAACACGGGTACGGCGAGTGCTGTTCGCCGCGACATGGCCTTGCCTAGCATCCTGACATTATGTCAACCCGGCAAGCCTGCGGACCGCGCTCCTTCGCCGCGCCGGACGGCTGTGTCTAATGTTCGAAGCTGGGTGCGGGAGAGTTTTTCCGCCCTAACCAGCCATCGAATGAGCACATGAGTGTCTAACAGCAAACGCGGTTGCAGGGAGTCGCTCCTATCAGGCTAGACACTTGGCCTTAAATTCGGACGCACTCAGAACTCGCTCTTTCACATTTCCGTCGTAGTCCGGGGGCGCTACGACTTCTTCTTCGTCCAAGTGTGCGTCGCGAAATCGAAATCGTAGGCCGATCGAGCAGGCACGGGGTTGGCATTGGTCTTCGGAAGCCATTGCTGGAACTCCTTCTTCATTGCCGCATACTCGGGCTTACTGGCGAGATTGTGGAAGTCGTTCGGGTCCGCGACCTCGTCATACAACTCTTCACTGCCGTCGTGATACCGGATGTAGCGCCAGCGCTCGTTCCGTACGGCATGATTGCCTTTCAAGAATGTGATGACGGCCGGTGGGCGGGCCGCCTTCGCATTTTCCAGTAGCGGGCGGAGGCTCAGGCCTTCGTTGGTCGGGTTCTTGGGAAGGCCAGCCATGTCGACAAGCGTCGGGTAAAGATCAAGCAGCGTGACGGCCTGGTTGCGTGGCACATTCGTCGCGCGCATTCCTGGGCCAGCAAAGATCAGGGGCACGTGTGTGGCTCGTTGCCAGAGCGTCGACTTGTGCCAGTGGATCTTCTCTCCGAGGTGCCAGCCATTGTCGGACCAGAACACGAGAATCGTGTTCTTTGCATACGCGCTTCCATCGAGCGCATCGAGCATCATGCCGACCATGTGGTCTGCGAAGGAGATGCAGGCCAGATAGGCATGAATCGCATCCTTCCACTTCCCTTCCCGAACGATGGTCTCGTGTTCTTCGCGCCGAGCTGCGGCCATGACGCGCCCAGGCTCGGGGATGTCGTCAAAGTCGTCCTCGGGATTGATCGGGAGGCGAATGTCGCTCGGCTTGTAGAGGTCGAAGTACTTCTTCGGAGCAAACATCGGGATGTGCGGATGCCAGAGCCCGACCGACAATAGAAAGGGCTTGTCGTGCTTCTGCGCGAGAAATCGTTGGCCATACTCGATGGCCTTCATATCGCCGTATGCTGCTTCGGGTTTCGGCAGAATGCCCCAGTCAAACTCGCCCTGGATGTTCTTGATCCCGTTGAACGGATGACCCGGTGGATTCGGCACCTTTTTATTCCACGGGTACCATTCCGGACGGCGATACCAAGGGTCGTCGAACTCCTGAAGCTGAAAGTCATCCCATTGGTCGGGCGGGTTGAAACCGGCGTTGTGATGAAAGACCTTGCCCGCGCCAACGACCGTGTAGCCGTGCTTCCGAAAGTACTGCGGGATGGTGACGGCATTCGGGAGAGCAGGGCGCCACCATTGTTCGTTGTCATAGACGCCGGTGGTCGAGGGTCGCAGTCCGGTGAAAAGGGCCGTGCGCGAAGGGTTGCAAAGAGGCGACGCGCAGTGAGCGTTCTTGAAGAGGACGCCGCGTCCTGCAAGGCGATCGATGTTGGGAGTCTTAACGCCTTCGTAGCCACCGAGGCAGTTGACCCAATCATTCATGTCGTCGACGGAGAGCATGATGATGTTCGGTCGTTGCCCTGTTGTGGGCTGAGAATTGAGCGCACAGGTGGATGCAAGGCTCGCCAGAAACGCGCGTCGGGAGGTCATTGCGTGGCTATCGTATCGCACCCTGGGATCTGACTAGCGTGCGCCCATCAGCTTCGCGAAATTAGTCCATGGGACCGCGGGGCCGTGGATTGGCGCGATCGTTGCGACGTCTAGTCCGAGCCGTTGCACGTGGTTGTAGAATGCCCGATTTGCTGCCGTCGGCGTGTTGGCGCCTGAGGACGAGTCATACAGATCGGCTTCGATGACGATCTTCTCCTTCGGCAGGTAGGCCATCAGCATGCCCTCCACATGAGCTAGCGGCTGCACGTACGAGATGTTCAGGTTTCGTGTCCCGTCGCTCAGCACGTAGTTCTCGCGAACGGTTTCGTATTGATAGCCTTCGGCCACTTCTGTCGGCGGCCAGAGCGACAGCATGTCCGGGCTCAGGGTTCGGGGCGCGTAATTGAGAACGTCGCGGTTGTAGAAGTTGAAGTTCTTCTGATGCGTGATGATGGTGGCGCCGATGTGCATGTAGGTGCGAAGACCACCGATGTGATCGAAGTGCTGATGGGTGTTGATGAGGAAGCGAATCGGCTTGTTGGGGATGAGCTTGACGACTTCCTCGATGACTGCCAGGCTGCGCTGCTCGTCGAGGGGCGCTTCCACGACCGCGATGTAGTCCTTGAACTCGATCGCCACGCTGTTATGCGATGTGCCGCCGAGAAGATACACGCCGTCTGCCAGTTTCTGCGTGTCGACACGGACGGGGAAGGTGGCGTTGCGTACGGGGTGCGGAACACTTACCGGATCGGGGCAGGCATTCGCGACGATGTTCTTGAAGTTACCGCCAAAACCGTTGTGTCCAGCGGTGACCGTTTGCGCGCCGAAGTTGTCGTCCCAGCCATCGTGGTGATGCCACATGGTGGGGAACTTCACTCCGTTACCGATGTCGATGTAGGTGTCGTTGGTGAACTCGTGCTCGTAGTTCATGTCGCCGAGTACGGGATCGGGGATCCAGGTGTGGATGCGCTGCAGGAGATGTTCCTTGTTGATAGTGGCATCCACGCGGTACTTGCCGAGCACGGTAATCGAGACAATCGTCACTTTGTCAGGAATGGTGGTGTGACCGTCGCGGCCGGACTCTCCGAGTTCCCAGCGCCAGACGGCTTTCGGATTCGCTCCAGGCAGCCTGGCCGCTTTGAGGAAGCCGTGGGGATTCATCCAAAGATCCAACTGCCAGCGCTCAGTATCGTCGGGCGGCGCAGCGACCGGTTTGCCTGAGGGTCCGTCGATGTGCCAGCCGTATTTTCCGTTGACGGCGAATACCTGATGCGGATGTTGCTGGAGCGGCGTTCCCCCTTTCCAGCCGCTTCCATACTTCCACGATGCCGGATTCAGTCCCGGCTTGCGATCGAACTCTTCGGTCGATGTCTTGGCTTCCCAATTCATGGTGCGCTTGTAGTTGGTGAGCGCTTCGCCACGAGGCCAATCGATGTTCCAGCCGGACTCCTTCTGCTGGCCGACCGCGCCGGCGTAACCGGTTCCCGCGATGGTGACGCATTTCAGCTTGTCGGTCCCGATCGCTTTCTCGGCGGCGCGCAAGACAGGCTCGGGATCAACGTAACCGGGCGGGAGTTGTGCGGCGGCATTGGCTGCCATCAGCAACGGCAGCAGAAGCAGCATCCATGTTCGTTGAGGCACTGAGCAGACATTCTATGCGATGGCCGGGGTGTGCCGAGCGCTCTCTACTGGCGCGCTTATACTGAAGCCGGATCGGGCCATGGCCAAAGAATACATCGAGCAGCGCAATGGCGGCTTATACATCGAAGGTACGCGCGTCTCCCTCGACTCGGTAGTCCACGCGTTCCGCAGAGGAGAGTCGCCTGAGGGAATTGCGGAATGCTTCCCGGTGTTGGAACTCGAACAGATATTCGGGGCTCTCACGTTTTATCTAGCTAAGCTAACCGGGAGATGGTTGATCGTTATCTCAGGGAAGCGAACCAGGAGTTCGACAGTTTGCGGCAAGAGGCACGAAGGAAGAATCCAGCACTCTATGCGAAGCTTGACGAAGCGCGTCGAAAAAGTCCTTCGCACCGTTCATGAGGCCGCGTTTTCAGTCGGACGCCGATTTCAACCACAAGATCCTGCTGGGGCTGCGCCGGCGAGAGCCGACGATCGACTTTCGAGGGGCGTACGACGGAGGCGTGGTGGGCATGGCTGATCCTGATGTCCTCAGGGTGGCTGCAGAGTCCGGGTGTCATCATCTTGTCGCAAGGACTCGATATTGGGGCTGCCATTGAGGACTTGTTGCTGATTCTGGGCGGCGACTAATGCTGAAGAATGGACTGGTCAGCTTGGGTTTATTCCGTTTTGAACTGGTTTGAAGAGCCTTGGTGGAATGAGAGGCTCTTTCAGGGTCGTCGGCAAGCCGGATGCTGACCGGTTAGGAGCGCTATTATTTGCCCTCCGAGCAAGCAACGGACAGCGCTCATGATTACTGGACTCTCACAAGGTCGACCGAATCGAGCATATTTCTGGGTTGGCTTGCTTTTGTTGTCGCTGTCGCCGCTCTACTACTACGCTCGTCTGTCGCTCGGGCTGAACGTGTTTGTCGCCGTCTCTGTAATGTGCCTTG
>DASQVJ010000621.1:0-11649 GCA_035640835.1 Bryobacteraceae bacterium | reverse complement strand
GTCACGCCCGAGCACTTCGAGTGTTTCGAACAGCGGCGGTGCATTCTTGCGCCCGCACACCGCGACACGGATGGGCTGGAACATCTGTCCCGTCTTCAGTTTGAGTTCCGCAGCCGCGGCGCGAAGCGCTGACTCCAGTGTTGCGTGATCGAAGGCGGGCACAGCCGACAAAACTTCCTTCGACTTACGGAGCGCCTGCACAGCCAGGGCAGCATCTCCCTTTTGGGGGATCAATTCCGCGGGATCGTAGGATCGCGGTTCCGCGAAGAAGAAGTCGGCGACGCTGCCCACATCGCCTAACAAACGGATTCGCTCCTGGATGAGTGGAACGATGGCGCGAAGCTTCGCGGGCGTGGCATTCGCAAACCCAGCCTGTTGGGCGTAGGGCATCAATCGCTGTGCGAGTTCTTCAGCATCGAGCGCCCGGAGATGCTCCGAATTCAGCCACACGGCCTTAGGATCGAAGGGATCCTCGTCGGTGAAATTGATGGTTGCGTTGCTACGGTTGATGCCCTCAAGCGAGAACAGCTCGACAAGCTCCTCGCGCGACATCTTCTCTCGGTCATTTTTGGGCGACCACCCGAGCAGCGCAAGGAAATTTATGAACGCATGCGGCAGGAAACCAGCATCCCGATACGTTGTCACGCTCACCACCGGGCCATGGATGCGCTTTGACAGCTTTGCCCCGTCAGGCGCCATCAACAGCGGCAAGTGAGCCATCCTCGGTGCCTCGACGCCCAGCGCTTCGAAGATCAGCATGTGCTTGAAGGTGTTCGCCAGGTGTTCCTGGCCACGCAGAATGTCCGTGATGCGCAGATCGGCGTCGTCGGCGCAGGATGCCATATGGTACGTGGGCATGGCATTGGAGCGCAGCAGCGCGAAATCCTCAATATCGCCGGTCGCCTTGCTGACCGTCCCGTAAACTTGATCCGACACAACGACCTCGCCTTGTGACTCGCGCGGTACTCGGAAGCGTAGGACGAAGGATTCCCCGGCTTTGGCCCGGCGATCGCTCTCCTCGCGGCTGAGCTCGCGCATGCCCGGATTGAATAGCCATCCTCCGCTCGGATTCTCGAGTGCCGCGGAGGCGGGCGTGAAGTCGCGATACGCAAGCCCCTTTTCGAAAATGGCCCAGGCGGCCTGGCGATGGAGATCGAGGCGGTCCGATTGACGGTAGAACTCGTCCCAGCCTAATTCGAGCCATTGGAGACCTTCGTAGATGGAATCAAGAGACGTCTGCGTGTTCCGTTCGAGATCGGTATCGTCTATGCGCAGAACGACGACACCGCCCTGGCGGCGAGCATAAAGCCAATTGAAGATGAATGTTCGAGCGCCCCCGATGTGAAGGTAACCGGTGGGGGAGGGCGCAAAGCGGACGCGCGTCATACCCTGCAACTTAAAGAATAGCCCACTAATACCCGATCACGACGAAACGGGCTTGTGCGGGACAGTTGCGTTCGAGGCCGCGCGACTTTGACTGAAAACGGCACATTGGAGTATAGGCGTTTATAACCGGCCAATGTTCTGAGTGAGGTGCTCGCGGCGAGACGGATAGCGGGCAGAGATTGGCCGTATAAGGCGACTATACGTCCAAGTACTCTAGTCTTTACTTCAGACCGTCATTGGCGGTCGCTTATTACAACTCACTTTGACCGTTAACGCCTAGGCCCACAAACACCAATGTGGCGTTGAGCGGACCCGACGCGCCAGCCGTATCCGAAATCATGCACATCCCACATCAGCCCGTGTCAAGACGTCCTGAATTCCACATCAAAATCTACCCTCGCGCCCTTAGTGGTGCCGCAGTTTTCGGCAGGCCCGTTGAGGGTGCTTAATAGACCAGCATCTCGCGGCAGTTGTACTCACGTTTCCTGTCCTCATGGGCGCCTCGATCGATCTTGTGCAGGTCCGCAAGCTCAGGCTGGGTGCTCACTTTCCGGCACCCACGCGAAAACCAGTGACGAAACCTGGGCATACAAGTTCGTCGCGGCCCCTCATAGTGGCCCGAAGAATGCTCCCGGAGAAGCGGGAGGACGCTGTAATCTCCTCCAAATCTACTCGTGTGACCAGAATTCCTGATGTGGATAGTCCGACTCGCTCTTCGTAGACCTTATACGTTCATCGTGATGTCGGTGTTAATCGGCATTCTCGGCGTGATATCGATCCTGACTACACCGACTGACGTATTTCCGTTTATCAACATTCCCGTTGCCGGCGTGATCTGGTCATTTTCGGGCATGAGCCCGGACGATATGTCGAAGCGCGTTCTGCTTATCTCCGAGCGAGCCATGACGACCACCGTCAACGGTATCGAACACCTGGAGGCGACGGCTTACAATGGCGTCGGCCTGATCCGGGTGTACCTCCAGCCCGGGACGAATATCGACTTAGCCATCTCTCAGATCGTTGCGGTCCAGCAGACCATTCTCCGTACGCTTCCTCCGGGAATATTTCCTCCGCTGGTGGTCCAGTACGACGCATCGAGCGTTCCGATCCTTCAGCTTGGGCTCAGCAGCAACACACTGACGGAACAGCAGCTCTACGACTACGGGCAGAATTTCATCCGGACACGGCTTGCAACTGTGCCCGGAATTTCGGTACCTCTGCCCTACGGCGGAAAGGTCCGGACCATCATGGTGGATCTCAATCCTGATGCACTGTATGGAAAGGGTCTATCGGCAACAGACGTATCGAACGCGCTCAATTTCCAGAATCTTATCCTGCCCACTGGCACCGTCAAAGTAGGCACGCGCGAGTACCTGATTCAGCTGAACAGCAGTCCGGAAGTGGTCTCCGCCATGAACGACGTGCCGATTAAAACGGTGAATGGCGCTCCGGTTTACATGCGCGACGTTGCCCAGGTCAGGGATGGATACCAGGTTCAGACAAACATCGTCCGGTCGGATGGAAAGCGATCTGCCCTCCTGACCGTGTTGAGACATGGTGGTGCGTCCACGTTGTCCGTCGTTGCCGGAGTCAAACAGCTGCTGCCCGCAATCGCGGCAGGTCTTCCCCAATCGCTGCAGATCAAACCACTCCTCGACCAGTCGCTCTTTGTCCGTGCATCCATCAGCGGGGTCGTCAGGGAAGCGGTGATTGCGGCGTGTCTAACCGGGCTCATGATTCTGCTGTTCCTGGGAAGCTGGCGCAGCACCGTGATTATCTGTGTCTCCATTCCGCTCTCTATTCTGACTTCGCTCATCGTGCTCGGCCTGATCGGAGAAACCATCAATGTAATGACGCTCGGCGGTCTTGCGCTGGCCGTCGGAATTCTGGTGGACGATGCCACGGTCGAAATCGAAAATGTCCACCGCAACATGGGCCTCAAGGGCAAGACACTAGTACGCGCCATCCTTGACGGTGCGCAGCAGATTGCCATACCTGCCTTTGTCTCCACTCTCTGCATCTGCATCGTATTCGTACCCGTGCTCATGCTCTCCGGCGCAGCGAAGTACCTCTTCACGCCGCTTGCGATGGCCGTAGTCTTCGCCATGCTGACGTCTTACCTCTTGACGAGGACAGTGGTGCCGACTTTGGTCCACTTTCTCCTTCCGGTGGAAATGCCCCTGTATCAGGAAGGCGATCAGAAGGCCGAGGCAGAGCGCAAGGCTGGGCCCATCTGGCACTTTCACCAGGCATTCGAGCACCGGTTCGAAAGGCTGCGCGACGCGTACCACGGCATCCTCGAACGCGTGCTCGAACGCCGCGTACTGATAGGAAGCGCAATCGCATTGTTTGCGTTTTCGTCGCTGGCACTAGTTCTTTTCGTCGGGCAAGACTTCTTCCCCTATGTGGATTCCGGCCAGATGCGATTGCACGTCCGCACTCCAACTGGTACTCGCATCGAGGAAACAGAACGAATCTTTGCTGCGGTCGAGGACGAAATTCGCCGGGTCATCCCGCCCGATGAGCTCGATACGATCCTTGACAACATTGGCCTGCCGAACTCGGGCATCAATCTCGCATTCAGTGACAGCTCTACGAGCGGTTCCGGCGACGGCGAAATACTCGTTTCGCTGAAGGCCAAACACCGTCCTACCATCGAGTACACGAGAGAGCTGCGAAGCAGACTCGCCACGCGGTTCCCGGCTGACACCTTCTTTTTTCAGGCAGCGGATATCACCAGCCAGATCCTGAACTTTGGTTTGCCTGCACCCATTGACGTTCAGGTGACAGGTAACGATGCGGCTGCAAATTATCGAGTCGCGTCCGACCTGCGGGATCGAATCGCACAAGTACCCGGCGCCGTCGACACCTTCATTCGACAGCGGATCGATTATCCAACAGTAAATGTGAACGTGGACCGGATCAAGGCGGATGAGTCCGGACTGACACAGCGCGACGTCGCGAGCAGCCTGTTAATTTCACTTTCCTCCAGCGGTCAGGTAGCGCCAAACCAATGGCTCAATCCCCAAAACGGAGTGAACTATCAGGTAGCTGTTCAGACACCCCAGTACAACGTGCCC
Source organism: Bryobacteraceae bacterium (assembly GCA_035640835.1). Taxonomy (GTDB): domain Bacteria; phylum Acidobacteriota; class Terriglobia; order Bryobacterales; family Bryobacteraceae; genus DASQVJ01. Next base: position 7,183 of record DASQVJ010000621.1, on the reverse strand, counting down.
ACCTTTGATGCAATGCAGCGTACACCTATAACGGCCCCCACTTCCGGTCGCAGCCTACAGCTCCTCGATAATCTCGCCAGCCTAAACCGAACTACGTCCACTGAAATCGAGAGCCACTACGACATTCAGAACGTGATCGACATATATTCCAGTCCGGACCGGCGCGACCTGGGTGGATTCGCAACGGAGGTGAACCGGATCATAGACAACGCGCGCAAGACTCTGCCACGCGGAACCACGATCGATGTACGAGGACAGGTAGACACGATGCAAACTTCTTTTACGCGTCTCGGCCTTGGAATGATCTTCGCGATCGTCCTCGTTTATCTGCTGATGGCGGTGAATTTTCAGTCGTGGCTGGATCCGTTCATCATCCTCACAGCGCTCCCGGGGGCTATGGCGGGGATGCTCTGGATGCTCTACCTGACGGGCACCACGCTCAATATCCCGGCACTTATGGGAGCGATCATGGGCATCGGTGTAGCGACGGCGAACAGCATTCTCCTCGTCACGTTTGCGAATGACGAACGCGAGCAGGGCAAGAACTCAACCGAGGCGGCCCTCTCGGCCGGATATACCCGAATGCGGCCTGTGATCATGACGGCTCTGGCCATGATCATCGGCATGGTTCCGATGGCGTTGGGAATGGGCGAGGGAGGGGAACTGAATGCGCCCCTCGGTCGGGCAGTGATCGGCGGGTTATTGTTCGCGACGCCCACGACGCTGCTCTTCGTGCCCATCATGTACAGCTGGCTGCGGAAAAAGCCGCCAGTGAATCTTGATGACCAGATTGCCCGGGAAGCCGGCGAAACAACGGACGTCCCTCCTCGAAACGAGTAGCAATGTCAAGTTTCAGCCTAAGCTCGTCAAAACGCCTGATCAGCGCTCTGGTGCTGATCTGCCTGTTTCTTGCGGCAGCGCTGCTCGCCGGGTATCTCCCACGGAGAAGCACACAACAGCAGTTGGACAGGGAAGCAGCCGCGCAAAAGAACACGCCACCACTTGTGAATGCGGCCAAGGTCACGCGTGCACCCCAGGACACTCACGTGTCGTTTCCGGCCACCGTGACCCCCATTACCGAAGCCTACCTTTTTGGACGAGCCACAGGCTATCTGAAGCGCCGATACGTAGACATCGGAGACCGCGTAGCTTCGGGACAGCTCCTGGCCGAGATCGATGCTCCCGACCTTGATCAGCAGGTCACACAGGCACAGGGGGCGCTGTCCCAGGCGGAGGCGCAGCTGGGTCAGACCGAGGCCACACTAGAGCAACTCAGAGCCACGCGGGATCTTGCGTCCGTAACGTGGCAGCGGTATCAAGTCCTGACGAAGACCGGTGCCGTCTCGCGTCAGGCCGGCGATATGCAGTTTACGACGGCCAAGACATCCGAAGCCAACGTGATTGCCGGCGAGAAGAATGTCGCGGCTGCCAGAAAACTCGTTTTGTCAAGCAAAGCGGCACTGGACCGGCTGAAGACTCTTCAATTGTACGAAAAGATCACGGCTCCGTTCGCCGGCGTAGTAACCGCGAGGAACGTTGATGTCGGCGCACTCATTTCCGCCACCGGCTCGGCTCTTGGACCGGCGCGGGCCAACCCGGCTGCTCCCTCAGATGTGCCCAGTAGTGGCGAACTCTTTCGCGTCGCCCAGATCCAGAGACTGCGCGTGCTTGTGCCGCTCCCGCAAACGGAGGCGTCGGGGATCCAGGTTGGACAAGCAGCCACTGTGACGGTGGAGCAACTTGCTCATCAGACATTCCAGGGCCGGATCAGCCGCACGTCAGAGTCGCTGGACGCGGCATCCAGAACACTGCTGACCGAGGTGGAAATTGCGAACCCGAAGGGAGCGTTGCTTCCCGGCATGTACGCTAACGTCACCTTCATTACCCGCCGGCCGCTGCCCCCTTTCCTCGTTCCCGATGCTTCGGTTGTCGTCGAGGCAAAAGGTACGTCCCTGGCCGTGTTGCAGCCGCTCAGGCCGCAGGATCACCAAAAGATGACGTCGGACGGCGTCGATGCCGCAGTGATCGCGCGTTCCCGAGTCGTTCATTTCCAAACGGTGACGCTCGGCAGAGACTATGGAGTAACAATCGAGGTCCTGAACGGTGTGCAGGAAGGGGAATACGTTGTCGTTGACCCCGGAGACGTCGTAAAGGAAGGCGCCATTGTGCAAATGGCACAGCCTGACGCAGGGTCCGGCTCCCATCAGAAGACAAGCCCAACTAAGTAAACCATGAAGCAGCTCATTCACTGTGCCGCACTGGTCATCTTCGTTTTCGACATCGCTGTTGCGCAGCCTGCGCAGGATCCCTCCCGGAATCGCATGCCTCAGATCGATCATCCGGACGGATCTGTTTTCAGTTTCGTGACCAGGCCTTATGAAGCTCCGGCTGTGCCCCCGGTAAGTTTCCGAAATTCTCAACGCATATTTGATCTGGTGCGCGCCGGACAGCTGTACTTATCGCTCGCCGACGCCATCGCCCTTGCGCTCGAAAACAATCTGGACATCGAGCTACAGCGCTTTCTGCCGAACATGGCGGATATGGATTTGCTAAGGGCGCAGGGAGGCGGACTGCTTCGCGGGCTGAGTCTCCTGGTAAATGAACCGCCTCCGGGAATTGGCGGCCCGAACGGCCCTCTGTTGACCAATCTGACCGCCGGATCGACGCCCAGTCCCCTTGTCAATTCAAACCTCTCCGATGTCGCACTGATCAGCGAGCAGCAGAATAGTCTTTCTGTGACCGACCCCATCCCCATGGCGACCGGCCCCGCTATCCCTCAGTTCGATCCAGTCGTGTCAGGGTTAATTAACACGAACCACTCGACGATTGTTGAATTCAGTCCGTTCCTCGTGGGTTCCAACTGGCTGGCTCAAAACCAGTTCTTTGTAAACACCGGCCTCAATGCAGGTTTCTCCAGCGGAATGCAGTTGAGCGTCTTCTTTGACAACAGCCGTTACCGAACGAACGCACAGCGCTACACTTACAATCCGTTCGTCAACTCCAGCCTGGGATTTACCCTCACACAGCCACTCCTGCAGGGGTTCGGGGCGAGTCTCAATAAACGTTTCATTCGCATCGCGCGGAACAATCAGAAAGTAGCCGACCTTGTTTTCCGCCAGCAGGTTATCGACACGGTTGCCGGGATCGCACGCCTCTATACGGATCTTGTAAGCCTTAACGAAGACGTCAGAGTAAAGCGCGAATCACTTCGTCTCGCGGAACGACTTTCTCAAGACAACCGAAATCAGGTGGAGCAAGGCACTCAGGCACCGATCGAACTCACTCGCGCAAACGCCACGCTTGCTGCAAGCAGGCAGGCTCTCATTAATGCAGAGGGCTTGGTGCGTCAGCAGGAACTCGTTCTCAAGACTTCGATGAGCCGTCGGGGATTGGCCAATCCCGAACTTCTTGAGGCTCATATCGTCCCCACCGAATCAATGACGGTTCCGGAGCAGGATCCCGTCCGTCCGCTGGAGGACATGGTGCAGGCAGCCATTCAAAATCGTCCCGATCTGGCGGGTGCTGCGGTTCAGGTGGAGAATGCTGAGATCAGTCTGAAGGGCTCGCTCAATGCGGTGAAACCCCAATTGGACGTGGTCGCAACCATGATAAACGGCGGCTTGGCCGGACGTTTGAATCTGACCTCCGGAATAGCGCCGAGCATTATAGACCTGGGCGGCCTGGGTAGTTCCTTGGGGCAGATCTTTCGAAACAACTTCCCCACCTATGGAATCGGGCTGCAACTGAATCTGCCATTGCGGAACCGCGTCGCACAAGCCGATGCGGCGCGTGATCAATTACAGGTCAGGCAGGCGCAGGTGCGCCGCCAACAACTCGAGGATCAGGTACGCCTCGAGGTGGCCGATGCGGAACAGAATCTGCGGCAAGCCCGAGCCGCTTACGAAGCGGCGGTGGAAGCGAGGCGGCTTCAGGAGCAGTCCGTGAATGTGGAAGATCAAACCTTTGCGGTCGGCCTGTCAACAAATTTCCAAGTGATCCAATTCCAGACCTTTCTTGCTCAGGCCCGCTCGACGGAGGTGGCTGCCAAAGGCGCCTACCTCAAATCGAAGATCGCCCTTCAACGCGCGACCGGTTCGATCCTCGACGACAACAACGTCACCATCGAAGAAGCCTCCCGAGGTAATGTCACGCGCCCGCCCGCTGTGCTGCCCCGGCCAACAAGGTAAGACTGTCGGTAGTCGACTGGGAGGGCTGGCGTCCTTAGCGTCTTTGCGACTTGGCGAGAGATTATGCGGAACCCTGCCGAAGGTCGGCTTGCGCTCCTGGTAGTGATACCATCCTGCGCATGCGATTCCTTCTGCTGCTGCCTGCTCTCCTTCTCGGTTCTTGTGGGAGTGAGATGGACAGGTCTCACCCGAAATCAGAGGCGGCTACAGCGATGCATGCGGATCCGGAAGTTACGGTCGCAACCACCGTTGCGTTCACCGAGGGTCCCGCACAAGGGCCGGACGGGCTGATTTACTTTACCGACGTCACCAACAATCGCATCCTTCGCTTCGATCCGCGAACGAAGAAGCACGAGATCTTTCGGGCGGACTCGAACCGCAGCAATGGCTTGCTATTCGACAGTGAAGGACGGCTGATTGCCTGCGAGAGTTCAGACGCCGAGCGCAGCAACCCGCGCCTGACGCGCACGGACATGAAGACCGGTCGAGTAGAGGTCCTCGCAGCCGGATTCGAAGGGAAGCAGTTCAACGGACCTAATGATGTGACCGTCGATTCCCGCGGTCGACTGTATTTCACGGATCCCGCTCCGGACGCCGTGTCTCAGGCCCCTGCGAGGCCGAAGAATGCAACGGGCATTCCGGCCGTGTACAGAGTTGACGCAAACGGGACGGTCACTCGGATACTGGCGTCTCCAGCTACGGAGTGGCCAAATGGTATCGTGATCTCCCCGGATGACAAGACGCTTTATCTGATCGAAGCGCACAAGACCGAGGGTGGTACGCGGGCAATTCGTGCTTATGATCTGTCGGCGGAGGGAACCGTCTCGAACATGAGGGTTCACTATAATTTCTATCCGGGTCGCAGCGCCGATGGCATGGCGATCGATACGCAGGGAAACCTATACGCCGCAGCCGGATTGCATCGTCGCCGAGGAACGCACGAGACGCTGGATACGAAGTGCGGCGTGTACGTGATCTCTCCACAAGGCAAGTTGCTGCGGTTTGTGCCCATTCCGGAGGACACGATTACGAACACCGCCTTCGGCGGGCCGGATATGCGGATGCTCTATATTACGGCGGGTAAGACGCTGTTTCAGATGCCGGTGGAGATTGCCGGTTTGAATCGCTAATTCGCACGGGCGCGAGTCCACAGGCGCTTCCTTTCACAACCGTGCTATGCCGAGGATCAGCCGGATTTTCTCCGGGTCAAGGCCCTGCAAATCGTTTTCGCCGATGCGACCATCGTTCACAAGCTTCGCGAGCACGATCGGGAGGACAGAGTAGCGGTAATCGTACTTGCGATCAATCTCGACCCGGCGCTCACCCAACCAGCGTTCCAGTTCCCACAGCTGGGATGGTTCTTCCACCGCCGCTGCCATGCCTTTAGCCTGCCGAATGACTTCTTCCAACTCCTCGTTAAGCGCCCGGTCGAAGGCCCTGCGCGCCACGACTTTCTCGGATTGGGACCACTTCAGGTCTCGCATGTCTCCACACAGTATCAATGCCCGAGACGGCGCTCGCGACTATACGCACACCCCGCCGCCCAGTCGATCCTGAAAATCCGTTGGAGGGTAGCGTTTACGCTGCGGAGGCCTTCAGGCCGACTGTCCAAACAAAAGGACACGCTTCCCTTCGCAACCCATGGCCTCCCTACCGAGGAGCCTGCCCGCTGACGCTCACCGCGTTCTGCGTTTACGACACGGCGGCGGTGCTGCTGCCCGTGGCGGCCTGTTCGATGAGCGCCGCGACAGCGCCGGGCTGGGACACGTAGATGGCGTGACTGCCCTTGACTTCTACTACCGTAGAACCCGCACGCTTGGACATGGCACGTTGGGCAGCAGGTGGGATCATCCGATCCTCGGTCGTGACCATGTACCAACTTGGCTTAACCCTCCAGGCCGGTTCACTGATCGTGCCACCCAGAGCTCCCACGCCCCACGGGACCTGGGAGTCGGCCATGAACGCGGCCTTCTCAGCGTCCACGTCGGCCGCGAAGGAGGCCGCGAACTTCGCCCTGTCCAGGAACAGATAGCCGTCCTGAGGAGGCAGAATTGGTGGAAGGGGTGCACCGGGCGGCAGATCTTTGAGGAGGGTAGACACGGACTCCCCTTTGTCCGGAGCAAAGGCAGCGATATAAACAAGCCGCGCCACCTTCGGATCGTTGCCGGCTTCGGTGATAACTGCGCCGCCATAGGAGTGCCCAACTAGAATCGCCTCCCCATCCTGCGCTGCGAGAGTCCGCTTGGTAGCCGCCACATCGTCTTCCAACGAAATGGTCGGATTCTGGACGATGCTGACGCTGTAACCGTCCTTCTTCAGGATGTTGTAGACGCCCTCCCAGCCGGCACCATCCACAAAGCCACCGTGCACTAAAACGATGTTTTTCATACCCGCTCCTTTGCTTTAAGACTCGGACGCTGTATGGTCGGCCGTTTCGCCGAACCATGACTGGAGTGTCCCACCAACCACCGCTCGGATCGTCCCAATATGGAGTGCTTTTACGGTAACCCAGTTGGAGAGCAATAGTCTTTGAAGGAATATTCTTATCCGTTCATCCGTGGCTAATTAGCTTTTTTCACCACCGGGAGTTCCTCACCACCGCCTCAAACAATCAGTTGGCCGTCGTTGGGAGAGCTCGGGTCCTGGATGACATCGCGGAAATGAGCAGCCATCGCGTCGAGATGCGCCGACATTGCCGTGCGAGCGGCCGTACCGTCGCGGCGTTCCAAAGCGTTATAAATTTCCCGATGCTGGCGGATTGCTTCCGCCGGCACACCTGCCCGCCTCAACGTGCTTCCGATCCACTGCATCAGCAGATTCCGTGTCAATAGAAGAGCATTCGACAGAATCCGGTTGTGAGCGGCAAGACCGATCGCCATATGAAAGCTGATGTCTGCCTCCTGAAAGCGAACCAGGTCATGTTCGGCTCGATCCATCAGTTGCAACTGAACGAGGACTTTTTCGAGATCTTCCGCAGAACCGCGCTCGGCGGCAAG
>DASQVJ010000620.1:0-7155 GCA_035640835.1 Bryobacteraceae bacterium | reverse complement strand
TTCGTTCGATCCGGAAGGCGACCCGATTACTTACCGATGGACTCAGATCGCGGGACCCACGGTCTCGCTCAGCGGGATGAACTCGGCCATCGCCACGTTCACCGCGGCTGCAGGACAGAGCTACTCTTTCCGTCTGACCGTCACTGACGACAGGGGTGCTTCGGGCATAGATCGTGCCACCGTCACCGTCCAGAGCGCTGCAACGGTACCACAGATTACTCGCTTCCAGGCGGACCCGACCGCGATTCGTCCTGGCCAGAGCTCAAACATCAATTGGCAAGTGCTGAACGCCACCTCGGTGACTATCTCAGGAATCGGCACGGTGAATTCGAGCAACGGTACTCGGTCGGTTACCCCAACCCAGACGACCACTTATACCTTGACCGCTTCGAATTCGGCGGGCAGTGCGACGGCCACCGCGACCGTGACTGTTGAGCTAGCACCGGCTGCATCGTTCACGAGCTGCGCGGTGACGCCAACCAACATCACCCCAGGAGAGAGCGCGACCATCACCTACGCAACGCTGAATGCCGATACTGTCAGTATCAGCGGAATCGGTCAGGTGGCAAATGCCGGCCAGCGCGTGGTGACGCCAACCGAAACCACCACTTATACGCTGACGGCCACCAACGCACGCGGCCCCGTCACGTGCCAGGTGACAGTGACAGTCAGCGCGCGTGGCGACGTACCTCGCGTGGTTAACTTCACGGCCAACCCAATGACGATCACCGCCGGTAATCAGAGCACGTTGACCTGGAACGTCGAAGGTGCAACCACGGTAACGATCTCCTCTCTGGGCAATGTGCCGGCCCAGGGTTCGCAAGCCGTCAGTCCGTCTGCGACCACGACCTACACGCTAACGGCCACAAACCAGTTCGGTAGCTCGACCGCGACGACAACGATCACGGTCAATCCTGCCGGACCAGGCGGCCCTGGCGCTCAGAATCCAACCCTGACCGCTTGTACAGCGACACCGGGCACCTCGCCACAGCCGGGCGCTCCGGTGGTGCTGCGCTACACTGCAACCAATGCAGTCAGCGTAGCGATCAGCGGTGTGCCGAACGCGACGCTCACCGGTCCCGTTACTGTCAATCCGACGACGAACACCACGTATACGATCACAGCAACCGGTGCTCAGGGAACGACACCTGCCACCTGTACCATCGCCGTGACCGTCACGCAGCCGCAGCCCCCGACGGCCATCATCACCGGCCCGTCGACCATCGAGACGCTGAGCCGTCAGCTCACGCTTGACGCTTCGGCTTCCACGAATCCGGGTGGTGGCCCGCTGACCTACATCTGGACGCCGCTCTCCACCGGTGCTGCGGTGCTCGATCAGGGCCAAGCGCAGACCCGCGTGATCATCGGCGGTCTCTCCGGCCAGTACGTCTTCCGGCTGACGGTGCGCAACTCGGCCGGCCAGGAAAGCACCACCACCGTGACGGTCAACTTCCGTTCGACCACGGTGCCGTAAACTCAGGTCAACTATGAAACAGGATCGGGGCTGGCTTTCGGGTCAGCCCCGATTTTTTTTGATGGAAGCCTGTCACCTTGTTAGACTTTCGCTACGTCCAAGGTGTTGTCCATGAAATTGGCAGTCTTGTTGTTTGCGCTTCCCGTGATGTTGTGTGCCCAGACGGCCGAGGAGAAAGGCCGGAAACTGGTGGACGATTCGATCAATGCCTTAGGTGGTGCCGCTTTCCTTCGCATGCAGGACCGGTTGGAAACGGGCCGCGTCTATTCGTTTTATCGGGAACGCCTCACCGGCTTTTCGCGCGCGAAGATCTATACGCGCTACCTCGACCCGGAGCCCCCGACGAAACTCGAGGAAGGCATACGTGTCAGAGAGCGGCAAGCATTCGGCAAAGATGAAGACTACCTGGTACAGCTTCGTGAGAATGGCGGGTTTCAGGTCACTTTTCGCGGCATCAAGCCGATGCCGAAGGAGCAGTACGAGCGCTGGATCAGTTCCACCCGGCACAACTACCTCTACATTCTCCGGGAGCGGCTAAAAGAGCCAGGTTTGATCATGGAGTTTGTGGGGTCCGACATATTCGACAATCAACCGATTGACAAGGTGGCTATCACGGATTCCGAAAACAACGTGGTGACTGTCTTCCTTCACAAATCGACGCACCTGCCGGTACGCCAAACCTTCTACCGGCGTGATCCGACGACCAAGGAACGCATTGAAGAGTCGGCCATTTTCGGTCTCTGGCGAGACGTCGGTCAAGGAGTGCAGTGGCCTTTTCACATGCTGCGCGAGCGCGACGGCATGAAGGTTTTCGAGATCTTCTCCGAGTCCGTCAGCATCAGCAACAAATTCAAGGACGAGCTCTTCGAGTTGCCGAAAGAATTGAAGGTGCTCCCCCAAAAGTAACTCATTGTGCGTTGAGTTGAATCGAAACCACCAATCCCGGATCTGCGTTTGTTGCGACGATGCTGCCACCATGCAGTTCCACCGAGCGCCGGGCGATCGATAGACCTAGTCCCACACCGCCGCTCGCACGATCGCGATCCGCATCGACACGATAGAAGGCGTCGAAGATACGCGCCTCGGCTCCCGGCGGAACGCCTGGCCCGTGGTCGCGAATTTCGATCAATGCCAGTCCGTTGTTCGAGATCATCGACACCTCGACCTCACCACCCTGGGGCTCATATCGAATGGCATTGCGCAGAATGTTTTCGATCGCCCGTCGCAAGAGCTCCTCGTCTCCCAGGATGGTGACCGGAGGGCCCGGCGTCCAAGCGATGCCGCAGCCCCGAGCCTCGGCTTCGATGCGGGTGTCGTCGACGATCTCTGACAAAAGCTCCGTAAGATCGACGTGTTCGCGGCGTCGCGTTGAGGGATCGGCTTCCGCACGCGTCACCTGCAGCAGCTCGCCAACCAATGAGTTGAGCCGAGCCGCTTCATTCTCGACACGATCGAAGTGCTTTTCGGGATCAGGACTGGTGCGAGCCAGCTCGAGCGCCACGCCGAGCCTGGCCAGCGGCGATCGGAGCTCATGTGAGATGTCGAGCAAGAGCCGCCGCTCTGCCTCGAGAAGGGTTTGAAGACGGTCAGCCATTCGGTCGAAGCTTCGCGCAAGCTGCCCCAGTTCATCGCGGCGTTTCGATCGAAGGCGAATGGTCAGGTCGCCTCGCCCCAGGCGATCGGCCGCAACTTGCATCTGATGGACAGGATCTGTGAGATGTCGTGCGAAAGCATAACAGAGCAGGAGGAGCACCCCAAGGATCACGATGAAGTTTCGAGGGTGGACGAACCAGGTGAGCCAGTTTCTGCGGTCGATGGCAAGCAGGAACCAATACTGGCCGTCAGAGCTTTGCCGCGCCAGGTAGGGGCGGTTCCGCATCCAGAAAGGTAGAGGCGAGCGCCGGCGCATGGCGTCGATCAGACTGGATCGATCCTCTCCGGTTAGGAGATCGCGGCCCTCCCCGTCGGTCAGAATGCCCTGGCTTTCAGTAATGCGCTCGAGTCGATGCATGGCACGCGCCAGACCCTCGCGGCCGTGATGCTCGTACGCATGGCGAGCGTCTTCGAGTTGCAGGCTCATCAGCATGGAAACCGGTCGAGCACGTTCGCCCTCCGCTGACAGCGCTGCGCTCGCCACCACAGCGATCATCGTGAGAATCGCTGTAGCAAGGAACCAAAGGAGCGTCTTGAGAAACAACGAGCTCAAATCTCAGCCCCCTCCTCCGCAGTGCGACAGAATTGATAGCCGACACCTCGAACGGTCTTGATGATGGGACGGTCGGTTTGCAGCTTCCGGCGAATGTGGCTGATGTGCATGTCCATCGACCGGTCGAACGCAGTTGCTTTGCGGTTGTAGAGCGCCTCCATCAGAGCGTCGCGCGACAGCACTCGTCCAGCAGAACGCATGAGGTTCTCGAGAATGTCGAACTCGATTGTCGTGAGATCTACCGGCTTGCCGTCCACTGTGACCGATCGCGATCCGGGGTCGAGGCTGACACCGTTCACTTCGATACGACCTTCGGGTTCTTTATCGTGAAGGCGGCGCAAAATCGCTCGAATACGCGCAGCGAGCTCTCTCGGGTTGAACGGCTTCGGGAGGTAGTCGTCGGCTCCGAGCTCGAGACCAACGATGCGATCGACTTCTTCGCCGCGCGCCGTAAGCATCAGGATCGGGACTCGGCTTTGCGGACGGAGGCGACGCAGGATCTCAAAGCCATCAAGACCGGGCAACATGACATCAAGTACGACCAGATCTGCCGATCCATCGAGGGCTCTTGCAAGACCAGTACGGCCGTCGTGAGCGAACTCGACTTCGAACCCTTCCCGTTCGAGGTACTCCTTCAGCAAAGACGCGAGCTCAATGTCATCATCAATCACCAGAATTCGCAAAGACGGTTCCTCCCGCTCAAGCTAGCACGCTCCAGCGGTCAACACCGGAGCTCTTTACATTGATTTACATCGCGGACAAACGCTCTTTACAGGAAGTAGCCACGATAAGCACAGGAGACTTCTTCGAGAGAAGGAAAACGATATGAAGAAAGCTTTGATTGTGTTCGTTACCGCTTCGCTGTTGGTGGCAGGTGCTGTCGTCGGTCAGGCGGTTGTTGGCGGACGGCATGCCGGCAAGGCTGGATTCGGCATGTTCGGCGGCGCTCGCTTTGAGATGCTCGCCACCTATCTGGATCTGACCGATGCCCAGAGGGCGAGCGCGGAGAAGCTGCTTGCAGACGGGCGTGCGCAAGCCCAGCCGATCATCGAGCAGCTACGAAAGAATCACGAGGAAATGCACGCGGCGGTGAAGTCCGGCGCGTCCGACCAACAGCTCACGGCTCTGGCCAATCAGCGGGGCGATCTGGTCGGTCAACTCATCGCGATCCGCTCCAAGGGCATGGCCGCGTTTTACAAAGAGCTGACTCCTGAGCAAAAAGCGAAAGCCGACAAGATGCACGACAACATCATGAACCGGATTCGCTCTCGCTGGCAGCACGGCGCCGGTGCAAACAATCAAGACGGAATCTAGTCGAGTTCAATCGTGAGCTTTATAGGGCGGGGGCCATCGTGCTACCGCCCTTTTTGTTTTTGTGGACGGCCCAGTGTGCAGAGAGGATCCCCAAGCACGATGTTTTGCCAGCTCAAGGCCGGTATGGAAAGCCAGAAGCTCTCGATCAAGTTGCGGCCGTTGTAGTAGGCAGGGAACAGCAGATCCGGCCGGGGTGTTAAACCCCGGTAAGGCTCATCCACATGACCGGCCGCGCCTGTGGCACCTTCGGCGAGATAGTCGGCAATCATGGTTTGCGGCGAATCGGCGAAGAAAGACGCCGGATTGTCGCGCCAGGCGCCGATGGTCCACTTTTCCGGCGGCTTGGCGAAGGTCCGCGCGTTGGTTGAGACATATTCGGTGACAATGGCACCGGGCAGCCAACTGAAATTTACCCAGCGACGGTGCCGGTTATGATCGTTTGAACCCCAAGCCGCATAACCGATCACGTCTTTCTGCTCGTAGAGCACTGCATCCGTTTCATCGAAAACGAGCCGCTCATCGGGGATCAGAATCGCGGCATTGCGCAGCCAGTCATTGCCTTGCTCGTCAGCCTTGTTTCGCATGTCGATGACAAACTTGCCGCGGTTGCCGGCTGCGGCGGCGGAATCGATCATGCGCTTCACGGTCGCAACGTCGTAGGCGGCGAGCCGGCTAACCAGATAGATGGGGAATCGGGGGTGCGTGAACGGCGTATCGCGCTGGCGGAAGAAGGGGTTTTCGAGAGGTCCGGGCAAAGGATGTTCGGAGCCGCGAAGGTCGCTATAGAGGAGAGTCAGTTCGGAGTCCACCGAAGCGCTGGTCGACGTCTTCCCCGCCGCAGGTCGAGCAACTCGCAGAGGCACTCCGAGAGTGGTCACCAGGTAGAGTACGCTTTCGGTTAATCCTTGCGATTGCAGGCACGAGGCGACGGGCTTGGCAATGTCGCGCTGGTAGGTCGCGTGATCTATGGTCTCTTTTGTGGGACAGCTCAGCTTGCAGACGTTGCGTTCGGGAATCGCGCGCTTGGCTACGTAGTACTTCCCAATCTCGAGCGAGTCGGTCGAGCGGGTGTTCAGGATGAGGAGGACGCTTTCCGGGCCCGCTGCAAGGACGTTCAGGGCGGTTAGGAAGGTTACCGCCAACGCCATGTAGCGGATACGGCACATTCCAGCTCTGATGATATACTTTACGCTACTAGTCCGCAAATCCGAACAGGGTACGATCTGTTTTAATCGTTGTTCCGACCGCCTGAACGCCTATGGATCTCGACCAGTTGCACACGTTTTTGGAAATCGTGCGGCTCAAGAGTTTTTCGAAGGCTGCGCAGACGTGCTACCGCACGCAGCCCGCGATCAGCGCCCAGGTGCGCCAACTCGAGCAGGAGCTTAACACCACTCTTTTTGAACGACTTGGCACGCGCATAGCGCTCACCACCGCGGGCAAGATCTTCAGCGAGTACGCCGAGCAGATCCTGAAGCTGCGGCGAGAGGCCCAGGAAGAAATCAACGAGCTGGAGCGAGTTCCGCGAGGCGAAATCGTGATCGCGGCAAACGAAGCAACCTGCATCTACGTCTTGCCCCTGGTGTTCTCCGAGTACAAGAAGCGCTTTCCGAACGTCCAGCTGCATGTGGACCGGTCGTACGGAATGAAAGTTGTGACGGCCGTTCTGGAGAATCAGGCGGACTTCGGTATCACCCAATTACCGGTGGAGGAGAAGCGGCTCCAGGTAGTGAAGATTCACTCGGACGAGATCAAGCTGCTGGTTCCGGCCGGACATTTTTTGACCAGGCTCGAGTCGGTCACGTGTCAGGACCTGGGCACGGAGCCGATGTTGCTGCCGAAGTCGGGGACCACTCGGGCGCGTTTGAATCAGTGGATGGAGGCTTGCGAGGAGAAGATGCAGGTCTCGATGGAGCTTGATTCCACTGAGATGATCAAGCAGTTCGTGATGGCAGGTCTGGGCCTTTCGTTTCTGGCAGCGTCACATTGCAAAGACGAAGTGGCACAAGGGAAGTTAGCTGTGGTTTCGCTTGGTCCGGAACCGATGATCCGGCGCCTCGGCCTGATTTATCGTAAGGATAAGGGCCTCTCGAAGGCTGCATTGGGCTTTATCCAGGTGATTCTCGATCACGCGGGAGAGACGCTTCCCCATGATCTTCAC
>DASQVJ010000619.1:0-3970 GCA_035640835.1 Bryobacteraceae bacterium | reverse complement strand
CTCCTTCCAGAACTTTGCGACCGCCACATCGCGAGTGTGCGTTCCAGGAATAATGCCCTTCGCCAAACAGGTCTCGCGGATGGCTTCCATTGTCTCCACCATCTTGGGGTTCAGGAAGTCGCCGGGAACGCCGAGCGAAATCGAAAGGTCGGCAGGTCCCACCATCACTACATCGATGCCTGGGACGGACAGCAGTTCTTCGCGGCGATCGAATGCAGCCTTGGTTTCGATCTGCAGGACGACCATCACGTTCTCGTTCACGTGCTGCATGATTTCTGGCAGCGACATCGCCTGATAGTTCACGTGCATCGTCGTGAGACCAAAACCTCTGCGACCCTCGGGCGGAAACTTCGTCCAGGCAATCGCGGTCTCGAGCAACTCCGGCGATTCCACGCGAGGAAACAGGATCGCTTCGGCTCCACAATCGAGCGCGCGCGCAATCAGTGAATACTGCAGGTCTGCGACACGCACCACTGGACACAGCCCCACAAGCGACGAGACGCGGCAGAGGTCCTGGATGGTCTCGGTATCGAAAGGACCGTGCTCGGTATCGATGAACGTCCAATCGTACCCGCCGGCTTTGAGGATCCTGGGGACCTCGGGCGAACGCATTTGAAAGAGGGCACAGCCGAGCTGTACCTTCCCTTCTCTGAGGGCTTGCTTAACCTGGTTTTTGCGCATGAACGCTCTAGTTTACAGCGAAAGCAGCACGTGGTCGGGACATTCCGTCTGCACGCTTTCGTAGACGTCGCTGATGAACTGCAAACCGTGCTTCGCCAGGAAGGGAAGAATTGAGTAGAGGCGCTCTTGAAGATGCTTATGCGGATAAAGGCTGTTGTAGAGGTAGTCGGTGTCTTGAGCGGCTCTCTGATCGCGGCGCATCGTCTCGCGGGCAACCTTTGCTTGAGCCTTCGCGAGCTGATAAATCATCTTCGCGCTGCTCTTGCCAAGCGATGCACCGAGTGTCGGGTCGAAGTTCTTCACCTCGTCACAAAGTGTGTCGAGCTCTCGAACGATATGGGCATGAGCCGTGGCGAACTTCGCTTCGAGGTCAGGCGGTACCAGAGCGTTCGCCATTTTCTCGCGCAGCGCCTCTTCGCCATGGAAGAGATCGGGAAGAGTCACGCGGTAACGCGCCATCAGCTTTTGCGTGCGTGAATCGAGTATTGTAAACCCGCAGCGGGACACGATCCTCGGCATATATCCGAGCAACCTCTGATAGAGCACCTGAGATTGTGCAAAGTACGCGATCTCGGCTGGTCCGCCGACGTAGGCTTCGGTGGGAAGCAAGTAATCCTGCACCACAGGTCGAAGCAGCGCGTTCGGGGAGATGTGGTCCGCTTCAGCCGCAAGTTCCTCGGCGGAGTATCGCCGGTCGCGCGCGATGAGATCTTCCCCCGCTCGACGCAACGGCACACGTCGATCTCCGTCCAGCAGGAAGAACGGGGAGGTCTTCTGCTCGACGTGAACCTGGGCATGATAGCCCGCTTGCTCCAGTTCCTTATTGCGTTCGAGAAGCGCACGCGTCAGTGCCGGCCCGGCTAGCAACGCCTTGGCCAGTAGCGGAGCGGCGAGCTTTCGAATCGACCGATGCAGGGGATCGAGAAACAAAACGCCGTAGGGCTTCAGCAGCTCTTCGAGAAGCGCGCGGAAGCTGCCGGCCATGGTGCCGCCCGGTTGATACGCGCGTTCTACGAGTTGGACAACTTCGTCACAGAATGGCAGGTCGCTCATTGCTTGACGAAGTTCGCCGATGGGCCACGATCCGATCTCGATGCCTCCAACGGGCCGATCGCCGTTGATCGCCTCTCCTACCACCACCTGCGTGGGCCTGTGCTTGGAGTCAAATGCCCAAACGTGATTGACCTCGGCAAAGTCGTGGTCTTCTGATGCGAGCCAAAACACGGTGACCGCCGGCGTGCCATTTCGTCTCGAACGCTCTGCGAGCCTGATCGCGGTCAGTGCTTTGTAGATCGTGTAAGCAGGACCTGAGAAAAGACCCACTTGCTGGCCGGTCACAAAGGCTACGGCATTGTCTTTCGCAAGCTCGTCAAGCGCCGGATGAGGCCCATTCTGCTCGGCGAGGGCAGCGACGATTTCGGCTCTGCGCTCAGGAGGGAGAGCGGGTCGTGGACCAGCTTCGTAGAACCGTTGTACGCGATCATACCGATACAAGAAGTCGCCAAATAGCTTTGACGTGCCGGGTATAGATGTTTGGCGTAGACAGGCCGCGTCCATGAGCGATTCCAAGGGTACCAGATGCGTGAAAGGACGACCAAGTCGCGTAAGTTTGTTACCTTGGTGTTAGTTCTCAACCCCTGAAAAATGTTGGATGAACGCGAGTTTCCGAAACGCGCTGATGAAGCGCTGACCCGCCTTTATAAATCGTTAGCCGCTGCATCGGACGAACATGCCTTCGAGGCGGATTACGGCGGCGCTCTGACCATCGAGTTCGAAGAGCCTCCGGCCAAGTTTGTGGTCAGTCCAAACGCCCCGGTAAAGCAGATTTGGGTCTCGGCCCTGATGAAGAGCTACAAGCTCGAGTGGGATCCTGCGCGTCAAGAGTTTGTGCTGCCCGAAACCGGGCAGAGTTTGCAGCAATTGATCTCAGGTGTTGTCAGCAATCAGCTCGGCGTTGACGTGAGCCTCTAGTGTCCTCGGGAGCCTACATTTCGTGGCCCTTCTGTCCTCATAAGTGCAGCTTCTGCAACTTCGCATCTGGTGTGTTTCCGCAAAGCCTTCACACGTCGTACACGGATGCGCTGGTTGCGGAGCTCGAGCGAGCCGTCTGGCCATCGACGCCTGACACGGTGTATTTCGGAGGCGGAACGCCGAGCCTGATGCCGCCGAAATCGCTCGAACGAATCCTGCAGGCGATTCCCGGACGGCCGTGGCGAGAAGTCACCTTGGAAGCTTTGCCCGGCCGATTGCAACAGGCCGATGCCGAAGCGTGGCTCGCGGCAGGGGTCGACCGCGTGAGCTTCGGCGTGCAGTCCTTTGTACCGCGAGAGCTCTGCGACACAGGCCGCCGCCACACACCCGAGGAAGTCGGGCATGACTTCGCGGTCCTCCGTAACGCCGGATTTCGAAGTCTTTGCCTGGATCTGATTGCCGGGCTGCCGTACCAAACCATTGATTCGTGGCACCGGTCGCTCGATTGGGTGGAACGGATCGCACCGGAACATGTTTCGGTTTATCTGCTCGAAGTGGACGAAGACAGCCGGCTGGGACGCGAAGTCCTTCGAGGTGGCCATCGATATGGCGCAGCCGCAGTGCCCCCAGAGGGCTTACAAGCGGACCTGTACGAGATCGCGTCGCAACGTCTCGAGGCAATGGGTCTTCTGCATTACGAGATTTCAAACTTTGCGCGACCAGGCTTTGCGTCCATCCACAACTCGAAATATTGGAAGCTCGAGCCCTATCTCGGTTTTGGCGCGGATGCGCATTCCTTTGATGGCACCTGGCGATGGTCCAATATCGAGTCGCCGGTCGATTACGTCGCGCGCGTCCAGCGAGGCGATTCGCCGGAGTGTTCACGCGAGATGGCGAAACTCGAGGAAGAGAGGTTCTTCCTTGGGCTCCGGCTGCTGGATGGCATCAAGCCGAGGCCTGATGAGGCGCGTGCCTGGGACCGAGAGATCGCGGATCTTTGCGAGCGTGGTCTGCTGTCGCACGCTGATGGATGCCTCCGCCTGACACAAGAAGGCTTGCTGCTCTCAAACGAAGTTTTCCAGGAGTTTGTCCGCACATGATCGATTTGCGAAGCGACACCGTGACCCGTCCCACACCGGAGATGCGCCGTGCCATGGCAGAGGCGGAAGTCGGCGATGATGTTTACGGCGAGGATCCCACCGTCAACTTGCTTGAAAAGCGTGCCGCGGAGATCGTCGGCAAAGAAGCGGCTTTGTTTGTGCCTACCGGGACGATGGGCAATACCATCGCCTTGAAGATGCACACCGAGCATGGGCAG
>DASQVJ010000618.1:0-10497 GCA_035640835.1 Bryobacteraceae bacterium | reverse complement strand
CGCGCTGCTTCGGTTGCGGCTTTGCTCGTCTGCATTGTCCTGATTGCTTCTCCCGCGGTTGTGGCGAGAAGATAGCCGGTTACCAGGACACTAAGACCGGCAAAGAGCACTTGCTCTGTCGTTGGACCGAACTCGAGTTGTATCGGTGACCGAGCTGCTTTCGGGTTCACGACGAGGAAGCCATCCCGATCGCGCGCGACAGCCAGCCTAGCTCCGTTCTGGTTAGCGGACCAGCCCGGATCGAAGCTGATGCTCAGCACAACTGGCTGCGAGTCGACGGGCTCTAGCCTCGCGGAGCTGGGACTGGTCCAACGGAAACATCCCCTGGCCGCAAAGGACTCGAAGGGAACTCGATAGATTCTGTTGTCCTCGAACTCGTACACCTTCTGAAGCTTGCCTTCGAACTTTGCTGGATCGCGGTAGTCGCGATAGAACTCGGTCGATTTCGGGCCATGCACGACGACGTACTCGACGCCTAGCTGTTGAAGCCATCGTCGTGCAGTGTCCCCCAACCCGACATCGTGTCGAATGCGGGAAGCCCACATGACAGGGGTACGGTTCCTGAGTCCGGACTCGAAGCCGCCGCCGACCATCGGAAGATCGAACCACCTCGTCATTCGAAATCGCAAGCCTCCTGAGGTCAGGATTCGGCCTCGTGGCTTCTGCTGATTGAGCCACTGCGCCATGCGGTACTCAACGGTTTCGGTTGACGGAACCGGTCGAAACCAACTCCACGATTTCGTGAGATATTGCGCAGGTTGATATGCGAAGTGGCAGAGGAAGGCAGCTGCAAACATCCCTGCGACCAAACGTCGGGTGGGCAAGCCGGTATTCCACGCAGCGCGGATCAAGGCCATCGCAGCAAGCACGAGGAACAGCTCGAACTCCATCGCGTATCGATGCGACTCCGGCAGAATGTCGAGACCGCTGAATCCGAAACTCAGGACCACGATTCCGAATGCAAGCGCCGCGAGCGTTACAAAGGCGGTGTAGAACCCGGTGCGGAGGGAACGGAGTAGGACCGTCATCACGATCAGGGCTGCGAGGGCGGCAACAGAAGCCTGCTGCTGGGCGCGAATTGCATGGAAGTTCGGCGAGTCCACTGGCCAGTTGAAGGCGATGGTACGAACGAACGTGGGCGTCAGCGCGAAGCTGGCGATGCAATACGCTACAAACGCGGCGAACAGGACGCGGCGAACACTCCAAGTCTCTTGCCTAGCAGCCCAGCGAGCCGCCAGGAATGCCAGCATCGTGATGGCGAGGCCCAATGCTGCCACCCAATTGATGAGAGGCACGAGCGCAAGGACGCCGGCTGCGATCAGCAATCGTGGCGTGGTCGGTTGTTTCGCGTATCGAAGGACTGCAACGACCGTCAGCGGCATCAGGGCAAGCCCGATATTATGCGGGCCCTCGCCATACTTCATCAACAGATGCCAACGCCAAGGGACAAATGATGGGCTGCGATCCTTGTCCATCGCGGGGAGTAAATCATAGAGAGGCGAGAAGAATGTCAGGACGATGCCTACGCCAATCGCCCAGCCGAGGCTTCGTTGAAAGTACCAACACATCAACGCGGCGACGACCGGCAAAGACGAAGTGAACAGGACGGTTAACACGCGGTGCACTTGCGCGACGTCGGCTCCGGTAGCGGAGCTCAATGAGGCGACCGTGTACGGCACCGCGGGCACGTATTGCATTGCGGTCGGGATGCCGAGGTATTGAAGCGGCTTCCAACCCCAGAAGTCGGGATGTTGCTGAACCCATCTCGCCATCGCCACGTAGCTGAGCTCGATGGACTGACGATAGGGCGATTCGCCTGGCAATAACGTTGCCCGATTCAGGGCGATATTCAGCAAAAACAGGAGAAGCGCCCCGAGGGCCACACGGCGCGTCGGCCTCACGAGCGGCCGCCCTTCCACAAGAAGATCACGCACAACAAAATCGCCGAAAGACTGAGCGCAGCGTAAGCGAATGGCTCCTTCCTGGATCGGAAGACGAGGTAAAACTCGTGCTCACCGGGAGGAAGATCTATCCGCAGGAAGTCCGCCGGGTCGCCCGTGACCGCGAGCGGCCGATCGTTTTCGTAGGCCCGCCAGACTGGGTCGAACGTGATCTGAGCAATCACAGACTCGCCTGGCTGCAAACGAGCCTTCACGCGAACCAGATCCTGCGCGAGCCACTCGGTCGTCGCCGGTGAATCGGGTCCGCTTTCGACGGCGTGAACGTAGGCTCGGAGGTTCGCATCGCTTCGGTCGAGACTCAATGGCTTGACGACGGCAACGTCTTTTTGCCGGACAACTCGAGCTAACGATTTCCAGCGCCGCGGAACCGCTAGAATTCTGTCCGACCCGCTCGACTGGAGAACGGCCAATTCTGCGAAGTTCGTTGAGGATGATTGCACGATGGCCGCGTCCGCGCCTAGCGCTTGCAGCCAAAGCCTGGTGCGCTCAGCCGAGGTTGCGTGCCGCAGCTCCCAATCGGCAATGGCGACAACCGCGTTTCGTATGCCCTGGTTCACTCCGGCGCCTACTTGCGGAATGCTCGTAGTGGCTCCCAGCCATAGGCTCAACCGGCGGTCAGCCCACACGCGACTGTTCGGGGCGTGCTCCGACAGCCAACGTTGGAGGCGTTCTTGCGGCCAATCCTGAAAGCTTGCGATGGGATAGATCGGCTTAGACCAGGCTTGCATGAGAAAGGGTGAGGCAAGGCCGACAATGACGAGGATGGTCACAGCAGAGGCAAGCTTCGGCAGACGAAGTACGGCCGTGCAGAAGACCAGGATCAGCAACAAGTCGAGTTCCGGTATGTACTGCAACGGCCCGGGCACCACATTCCGGCCGAGATAGTACGAGAGGAGAACCATGGCTCCGAACAGGAAGCACCCACCAAGGCACCAGACGAGCCAGGCGGGAGCCCCACGCTTCTTGTCAGAGGCGAGCACGACGGCGCTCGGAAGCGCCAAGCCGAGCCAGAGGGACCAGGTGTCGCCATAGCGAACGATCTGCGGAAGCGATGACAATGTTGCGCGCCACCAGCGATGGGACATCGCGAAGCTTGGAATCGCCAGCGCGAGGGCGAGGGCAAACGAGGCCATCAGAGCCACGCGCAGACCGCCTTGTTCGATGTAGATCGCGTAGGCCAGCAGGGCAAGAAACGTGACGAGTACAAGAGCGGATGCAAATCCGTGTGCAATCGCAAACGCACCAGCGAAGGCGCCTGCTGCCCACCAAGCCCGCTTCCCGGTTCGTACACCTAGCCAGAAGAACGCGAGAGCCCAGCATACGAGTCCGAGCCCCGCGATATGCGGCCCGTCGCCGTACTTCAACATCACCCCGAGTCTCTGTGGAACGCCGACCCAAGCGTCACGCCGAACATCCGGCAACAGTAGAAAGGAAGGCGATACGATAGCCGAGAGAGCCGCCGCAAGAAGCGCCTGAACCCGTTGACCCTGAGCAGCCCGAACCAGCGCGTAGACACCGGCGATCCCTAGGCACCAGAGCGTCGCGAGATACACATGGTAGGCGCGCACTGGCAGCAATCCAAACTGCTTTGCGAGGAATGCCGAGATGAGCCGCGGCGCGGGAGGAAAAACAACATCGCTACGAGTACCGCAGAATAGATTCGGATTCCACGAGCTGTTGAAGCCGCCAGTCACCAGCCGATTCACTTCGGAGACCATCGGACCGTCAGCTGTGTACCAGATATTCAGGTAGTCGGCGCGGAACATCGGGGCGATGAGAACGGCGCTCATGGCCGCGAGAATCGTTATATCGAGAGCCCAAATGAATACTGTGTTTCTGAGTGGCGTGGCGAGCAACGTTTGATCTTACCGGATCAGCAAGCTTGGCATGCTACATTCGGATTTCACCCCCTTTCTTCCATCGAAATGGCTTCAGACGAGCATTCTAAAGCAGGAGAAGAGTTTCAGCGACTCGTGTCGTTGATGGCTCGCCTCCGTGCGCCCGATGGCTGCCCTTGGGATCGCGAACAAAACTTTGACACCATCAAACCGTATCTGCTCGAAGAAACTTACGAAGTGATGAATGCGATCGACGCAAAGGACTGGCCCGAGCTCGCCGAAGAACTCGGCGATCTGCTGCTGCAACCGGTGTTCTTTGCGCAGATGGCTGCTGAGCAAGGACACTTTCGAATCGAAGACTGCCTTGAAGCGATCAATAACAAACTCATCCGCCGGCATCCGCACGTGTTCGGCGATGCTTCGGCAGCCGATGCGGAGGCCGTAAAACAGCGCTGGGCGGAGATCAAGGCGCAGGAGAAGCTGGACAAGCAGAAGCCGGCTGAAGGACTTCTGGAGGGCATACCGCGAAACGCCCCAGCACTGGCGGAGGCTCATCAGATCAGCCTGAAAGCGGCGGGTGCAGGCTTCGATTGGGAGTCGGATGCCCAGGTTCTCGACAAACTCGATGAGGAGTTGCAGGAACTGAAGGAAGCAACAGGCACGTCCGATCAAGAGCACGTCGAGCACGAAATCGGCGATCTGCTCTTCGTGCTGGTGAACCTTGCCCGCTTTTATAAGGTGGATCCGGAGCAGGCGCTGCGCAAGACCAATCAGCGCTTCCGCAGGCGGTTTGCGCATGTGGAGCAAGGCCTCGCCAGCCAAGGCAAAACTCTGGAGAACGCCACCTTGGCGGAGATGGAATCGCTCTGGCAGGAGGCCAAAGCGAAGGAATGATCGAAATACATGAGCTGACGGAGCTGCCGGATCTGGCCGAGGCTGTGCGCCTGCAGAAGGAGATCTGGGGATTTCAGGATATCGATTTGCTGCCGCTGCGCTTGTTCGTGGTGGCCACCAAAATCGGCGGTCAAGTGCTTGGAGCATACGACGGCAATCGCATGGTCGGGTTCTGTTTGGGCATTCCTGGTGTGAAACCGGGGGGCATGGCCTACATGCACAGCCACATGATGGGTGTCGACGCCGAGTATCGAAACCGGGGCGTTGGGCGACTCTTGAAGCTACAACAACGCGTCGACTGCCTTCAAAGGGGGATCCAGCTCATTGAGTGGACGTTTGACCCCCTCGAGGTAAAGAATGCTTTCTTCAATATTGAACGCCTGGGCGCTTATGTCCGACGCTACGTGCTCAACCAATACGGCGTAACGACGAGTGAGCTGAACGCCGGGATGCCGACCGATCGTTGCGTCGCCGAGTGGCACATTGCCGATCCACGTGTAGCTTTGATTCTCGATGGCAGTGGCGCGCCGAGACCCGAAATCGTCGCCCGCATCGAGGTTCCCGCGAACATCGGAACACTGCGCCGAACGGATCAGCCGAAAGCACGCGAGATTCAGAAGCGAGTCAGCGAGCAATTTCTAAAGTGCTTTCGAAACGATCTTGCTGTCGTCGGATTTGAGCGATCTGAGGAGTCTGGAACGTATCTACTTGCGAAATGGCCTTTCGAATTGAACGCGTAAACATCCGGCACATCAGGATGCCTCTGGTCCACTTCTTTGAGACCAGCTTTAGCCGCACGTACCA
This sequence comes from Bryobacteraceae bacterium, assembly GCA_035640835.1. Taxonomy (GTDB): domain Bacteria; phylum Acidobacteriota; class Terriglobia; order Bryobacterales; family Bryobacteraceae; genus DASQVJ01. Next base: position 5,000 of record DASQVJ010000618.1, on the reverse strand, counting down.
CAGGGACATCGTTCTGGTGGAGGTCGTCTCGAACGGCGTTTCGGGCTGGGGCGAAGTGACAGCCGGTGAGCACCCCTTCTATAACGAAGAGTGGACAGACGGAATCTGGCTGCTCCTGAAAAACTACGTCGTTCCGCGCGTGCTCGGCAAGGAGCTCACGGATGCCACCGCGGTATCACCTTTGACCAGGCACATCCGCGGACACAACATGACGCGTGCTGGTCTCGAAGTTGCGGTGTGGGATCTGCAGGCTCGTTTGAACAATCGCCCGCTCTGGCAAGAGATCGGAGCTGGTTGCCACCAGCAGATTCCCTGTGGCGTGTCGATCGGTGTGCAGGACACGGTACCTCAACTCCTCGAAAAGATCGAGTGCGAGCTTGCTGCGGGATATCAGCGCATCAAGATGAAGATCAAGCCTGGCTGGGATGTCGAGGTGGTAGCGGAAGTCCGCCGTGCCTTCCCCTCCATCCGGCTCATGGCCGATGCGAACTCGGCGTACACGCTCGCGGATACCGATCGCCTGAAGCGTCTCGACGAGTTCGGGCTGATGATGATCGAACAGCCGCTCTCGCATGACGACATCATCGACCACGCGACGCTGCAAGCCAAGCTCGAGACCCCCATCTGTCTGGACGAGTGCATCCGATCAGCGCACCATGCCGAACAGGCGATCGCTTTGGGTGCCTGCCGGATCATCAACATCAAGCTTGGCCGCGTGGGTGGATTCGCCGAGGCAAAGAAGCTTCACGACGTCTGCGCAGCCGCGAACATCCCGGTGTGGTGCGGCGGTATGCTCGAGAGCGGTATCGGGCGCGCGCACAACATTGCCCTGGCGAGTCTTCCGAATTTTGTGCTTCCAGGTGATGTCTCTGCCAGCAAACGATACTGGGCTCGCGACATCATTCAACCGGAAGTCGAGACCACTCCTCAGGGCACCATCGCTCTCCGCGATGAAGCGGGGTTCGGCTACTCGATTGACCAGGACTATTTGCAGTCGCTCGTACTCCGTCAGGAGACTTTCTCTTGAGCAAACGAGCGGCGCATCGGCCGCCAGCGTGGCTTCTTTACGCGCTGATCGGCACGATGACGCTGCTCTGGACTGTGAACTTCATCATTGCGAAATTTGCTCTGAACGAGATTCCCCCATTGCTCGTCATGGGCTGCCGGACGACTCTCGCAGGACTCCTGATTCTGCCGGCATATCTGGCATCAAGACAGGACGTGCGCGGATCGTGGACGCTTCGAAATGTCCCCGAGTTGCTCGGCATCGGCGCGCTTGGAGTTACGGCCAACCAGTTGTTCTTCGTGATCGGGCTTAGCCGGACGACTGTAGCGCACCCTTCGTTGATTATTGGCCTCACACCCGTCCTGGTGCTCCTGTTCGCATGGATATCGGGCCTGGAAACGTTACGTCCTGCGAAACTTCTGGGACTCGGAGTCGCTCTTACGGGAGTGGCGGTGCTTCAGTTCGGAGCCGTGAGGAAAGGCGAGGCGACCTTCATCGGCGACTTCTTTGTGTTTCTTGCCTCAGTGACATTTGCCTTGTTTACTGTCTACACGAAGCGGGTGGCACACCATTACGGTGCGATCCTGATCAATACGTTTGCGTACGTAGGCGGCGCGCTCATGCTGGCGCCGGTAGTGCTGTGGCTGGCGCAGGACTTCAACGTGGTTGCTGTCGGATGGAAGGCCTGGGCGAGCGTGCTATACATGGCCGTTTTCCCGTCCCTGCTTTGCTATTTGATCTACTCTTACGCGCTCCGATACGTTGCGGCATCACGCTTGTCGGCGTTCTCATACCTGCAGCCACTCGTCGCCACGTTGCTCGCCATTCCGATGCTGGGTGAACGACCCGGAGCGAGCGTATTCGGCGGCGGAGCATTGGTGTTGACGGGGGTAGTGCTCGCTGAGCGCGCGTGATGGCGGCATTCTTCGACCTCATAAAGCAAAACCGAAATTATCGATGGATGTGGCTCGGCCAGGTTGTCAGCGAGGTCGGTGATCACTTCAATAACATCGCCGTCTTCTCACTCGCGATGAAGTACACCGGGTCCGGCCTTGTGATCACCGGCATCATGCTTTCGCGCGCGATTCCTGCGATCCTCGTGGGGCCGATGGCGGGCGTTCTCCTCGACCGTTGGGATCGCAGGCGCATCATGATCATCAGCGACCTCGTCCGGGCGCTGGTAGCGTTCGGCTTCATGCTGTCGTTGGCCTACCCATCGAGCACACTGCTTTATGTCCTGAGCGCCTTGCTCATGGTTGCCTCGCCGTTCTTTACCGCGGGCCGAAGTGCCATCCTGCCTCGAATTGCAAGCAAACAAGAGCTGCACACCGCCAACTCCATGACCCAGACGACGGGCTGGACTACGCTGACCATCGGAACCTTCGCAGGCGGCGCAAGTGTAGCTCAGTTTGGTTTCGAATGGGCGTTCCTACTGAACACGCTGTCGTTCCTATTCTCCGCGTTGTGCATCATGAATCTTTCCGCGCCCGGAGGTTTCAAGGTGAACCGGAACATCTCTCTCACGGAGAACGACATCCTCGCCCCATTTCGCGATTACCGCCAAGGGCTCGCTTACATGGCCCGCAACCCTCTCATCCTGGGGATCGCGTTGGTTTCCGTCGGATGGGCTACGGGAGGTGGCGCTGCTCAAGTACTCTTCACCATCTTCGGCGAGGTTGTGTTCAACAGAGGACCCGCGGGCATCGGCTACATTTGGGGTTCGGCGGGACTCGGACTGCTGGTCGGCGGATTCATTGCGCACCGATTAGGCGGCCACGTGCCCTTCGAACGGTACAAGCTCCTTGTCTCCGTCTGCTATCTCTTGCACGGCGGAGCGTATATCGTCTTCAGTCAGATGCAGAGCTTCCTGCTCGCGTGTTTTTTCATCGGGCTGTCTCGAGCCGCAGTGGCCATCACCTCGGTACTCAACATGTCGCAACTGTTGCGCCACGTGTCCGACGAGTACCGCGGCCGGGTTTTCTCCACCATTGAGACGATGAACTGGACCACCATGATGGTCTCGATGATGATGGCGGGAATTGCGTCGACTAAGTACAGTCCTCGAGATATCGGCGCCGTAGCCGGCATCCTAAGCAGCAGCACCGCGGTCTTCTGGGGTCTTGCAAATTATCTCGGCAAGCTTCCCGAGCCTCCTCGTCTGGGCGTCGAGCCGGAGGAGGTTGAAGTGCACGGTGAGCCAACAGTCTGAAGACTCAAATGGAACCAATCCAAGGGAAGACAGTTCTGGTTACAGGTGCGGCCAAGCGCATAGGACGAGGCATCGCGTTGAGGCTGGCCCGCGAAGGCGCACGAGTTCTCATTCACTATCACGGCTCCGAGGCGGAGGCCCGCAAGACCGCCGAAGAGTGCGGTGGAGCCGAGCTGTTCCAAGCCAACCTGGAAAGTGTCGCCGAGATCGAGAAAATGTACGCCGATATCCGAGTACGAATCGGCCGTCTTGACTGTGTAGTCAACAACGCAGCCCGCTTCACGAAGTTCCATCCCTTCGACATCACCGAGAAAGATTGGGACTTCATCCACAGCGTCAACTTGAAGGCCACGTTCTTCTCTTGCAAAGAAGCAGGCAAGCTGATGATGGAAGCCGGCGGAGGGCGCATTGTGAACATTAGCTCGCTTGGAGGGATTCGCCCCTGGCCCAACCATGTGCACTACTGCGCATCGAAGGCCGGAGTCATCCATATGACGCGAGCCCTCGCCAAGGCTCTTGCTCCCGACATCTCGGTCAACTCGGTTGCGCCTGGCGTGATTCCCTTCGAAGAGGCTAACGCACCGGCGATCTTGAAGTTGGTCGAAGATACGCCCGCCAAGCGCGCAGGAACTGCTGACGAGATCGCAGAGGGCGTGCTGTACTTCCTTACGGCCAGCAAGTTCGTGACAGGGCAGATCCTGGCTGTGGATGGCGGTCTTAGCCAGAGATAACCACGCAAGCCCAGCCGATTTCCTCGAGCATTGTGCTCGCCTGGCGTCCTACTGCGTTCAACACCCGCTCGACCTCGTCTTCACGAAAGCCGGCCAGAATCATGTGCGCAGGCGAGACTCGATTGAACTCCAATGCGAGTTGTTCGATGGTCGCGGCATTGATGTTGGCTACGAGCACATCGACGCTTCCGGCCCGGACCGAGCGAAGCGAGCCAGTAAAGAACCCTACCGGCAAACCGTAACGCCTCGTGTTCTCGGCTGCGACCATTGTCGAGTCGTGATCAATATCGCAGCCAATTGATCGCGCGCCTGACAGTGAAGCCGCATGTGCAAGGATGCCCGAGCCCGTTCCAAGATCCAACACACGCTGCTGCTCCAAGTCGACACGCTCCATGGCTTCCAGGCACAAGCGAGTGGCGGAGTGCCACCCGGAGCCGCTCGCCATGCCCGGGAAGATCGTCAATCGTGTGCGGCCGGGAGGCGCCTGTTCGTCGCTCCACTCCGGTACTAGAAACCAACGGTCGCCGACTTCGGTTGAAGGCCAAGCTGCTTTTACATCCGCGACCCAATCTCGATCGTCTTCTCGCATGAGCGAGGGTTGAAACGCCTCAAAGGTCGCCAGCAACTCTTCGGTATCTCGATCATCTTTGAAGAACGCCCGAAGCCCTGAACCCTCCTCGGTGATTCCCAACGTGCCTTGTTCCCAAAGTTCGGCGATCACATGATCGCGGCTCTCATCATTCACCTGCAAGAACAAAGACACCAACTTCCCACCTCCACGACTTGGTTCGTAACCTCATCCTCGATCGACCGTATCACGGCTATTGCTGAGCCCCGGGGCGAACAGAGCAGAAAAAATTCGAACAAACCGAAGCAACACATCGTCGTCAAAGCCAATAACTCAGAGAGGTGGCCCATGAACCATCCCACTTTCACTCCTGTCTTCGCACTAGCTCACGTTCTCCTCTTCACGACAGCCGCTCATGCTGGTTCCGATGTTCCAGCGCAGTTGCGCGAAGCCACCAATTACCTCAAAGCCGGTGATGTTACGACA